>JAVHXX010000604.1 GCA_031119595.1 Patulibacter sp.
CTCCCATCCGGGGAGCGCGCCGGTGGCCGCCTCCTGGTGGATCCCGTCGGTGTCGGTCTCGAACATCATGGCCTCCCCGCCCGACGCTAGTGACCCGCGGGCCCCCTCCACCAGACCCAGCAACAGCCGAGTACGCAGAAAATGGGGGCGGATCCGTCGAGTACGCGGACAATTCGCGTACTCGGGCGCCTCAGGAGGCGGGGGCGGCTTAGGAGGCCGCGGCGGCCTTGGCCTCGAGCACGGCCCGCTCGGCGGCGTTCGCGCAGAGGGAGGCCGCGAGGCGGTACTGCCCGGCAGCCTCGGCTCCGCGCCCCATCCGCGCGAGCAGCTCGGCCCGCACGGCCGGAACGAGGTGGGAGCCCGGCAGCTCGCCGCGCCCGATCAACTCGTCGACGACGGCGAGCCCGTCCGCCGGCCCGGTCGCCATCGCGACGGCGACGGCCCGGTTGAGGTCGACCACCGGCGACGGCGCCAGCCGCCCGAGCGCCTCGTAGAGCAGCACGATGCGGTCCCAGTCCGTCTCCGCCACGGACGGCGCCACCGCATGGCACTCGGCGATCGCCGCCTGCAGACCGTAGGACCCGAGCCCGCGGCCGGCCGCGGCGGACATCGCCAGCGCCGCGCGCCCGCGCCGGATCGCGGAGTGGTCCCAGCGGTGGCGGTCCTGGGCCTCCAGCAGCACCGGGCGGCCCTCGGCGTCGAGTCGGGCCGGGAACCGCGCAGAGGTCAGCTCCAGCAGCGCCAGGAGACCGTACACCTCCGGCTCCGGGGCGAGCCTGGTGAGTACGCGGGCCAGCCGCAGCGCCTCGGCCGCGAGGTCGGTGCGCATCCACGAGTCGCCGCCGGTCGCCGACGACCCCTCGGTGAAGATCAGGTAGATGACGCTCAGCACCGAGCCGAGCCGCTCCCCGCGCTCCTGCGGGTCCGGCACGGCGAAGGGGATGTGCGCGGCCGCGATCGTCTTCTTGGCCCGGGTGATCCGCGCCTGCACGGTGGCGACCGGCACGAAGAACGCCTTGGCGATCTCGTCGGTCGTGAGGCCGCCCACGACCCGCAGGGTCAGCGCGACCCGCGCCTCCTTCGAGACGACCGGGTGGCACGCGGTGAACATGAGCGCGAGCACATCGTCGTCGATCGCGTCCGGGTCGAACAGGGCGTCGACGCCGGGCGTCTCCTCGTCCAGATCGCGGGCGAGGAGCGCGTACCGCTCGTCCCGCCCCGACCGGCGCCGGAAGGCGTCGATCGCGCGGCGCCGCCCCACCGCCAGCAGCCAGTTGATGGGCTGCGTCGGCGTGCCGCCCGTCTCCCAGCCGACGATGGCCTCGGCGAGCGCCTCCTGCGCCACATCCTCGGCGAGCGCGAAGTCGCCGGTGTAGCGCGCGAGCGCGCCGACGATGCGGGCGGACTCCATCCGCCACACCGCCTCGACGGCGCGTCTCGCTTCAGTCACCGGCCGCCTCCTCCGCCGCGCCGCCCAGAGCCGCCTCGACGGCGCGTCTCGCCTCGCTCACCCGACCGGACCCGCCGGGCTCAGAGCTGGCCGGTGGACTCGCGCCAGGCGCGTTCCTTTGCGACCCACTCGTTGTCCTGCGGGAACTCGTCGATCGTGGTCACGCGACGGATCTCGGCCTTCGAACCGCTCATGTACGGCATCCGCTTCGCCCACTCCGCGGCCTCCTCAGCCGATGCGACGTCGAGCACGTAGTAGCCGTTGAACAGCTCCTTCGTCTCGCCGTAGGGGCCGTCGGTGACGACGGGCTCGTCACCCGTGAAGTCGACGACGATCCCGGGCGCCGGGTCGAGGCCCTCGGCGGCGAGCAGCACGCCCGCGCGGATGAGCTCGTCGTTGAACCGGCCCATCGCGTCCAGGATGTCGGCGAAGTCGAGGTTCGCGAAGTCGGCGAACGCCTCGTCGGTCGATCGCATGATCAGCATGTACTTGGCCATCGTGTGCTCCTTGTGTCGGGGAAGGCCTCTTCGCGCCTTCCCCACCGAGGTCGAACGGCGGGCCCGCGGATCGACACGGTCGCGCCCCGAACCCGATCTTAGGGAGCGGGGTGCGGGATGGCGTCGTGATCCGGATCCGGGATGGTGGCGGGATCCGGCGCGGGATCGGCGCGCCGGGTCGCGCAGATCGCGAACACCAGCCCGCCCCAACCGAGGGCGATCAGGAAGAGCAGGAACGCCGGCCCGATCGGGTCGCCGACCGTGTTCGCCGCGGCGGTGAGTTGACCGACGGGCCACAGCAGCGTCGCCGCACAGCCGACCGCGGCGAGAGCACCGAACCCCGCCGCGCTCCCCCACCGGCCACTGTCGCTGCGGACGAACGCGGCACAGAAGGCGGCGATCACGACGCACACGAGCGACAGCGCGAGCCCGCTCCAGCAGACCGTCGTCGCGTCCATGTAATTGTCGGCGTGCGAGATCGTCCAGTGAACCGGGATACTCGGGGCGGGATGCGTCCACGTCGACACCGTGACGATCGCCGCCGCGACCGGCAGCAGGGTGAGCACGGCCGCGACCACGAACTGCGGGACGACACGACCGGGAGCTTTCACGACCCTGCCACCCTCGCACAGCGGGCCACGCGGTACAAGGCGAATCCCGGCCGCGGACGCCTCCACCCCGCCGATAGCATGGCCGGAGAGTTGCGACCCGCGAGAGGAACACGAATGACCACCTGGGGAATCCTCGGCACCGGCGGCATCGCCGCCTCCATGACCTCCGACCTGAAGCTGCA
>JAVHXX010000605.1 GCA_031119595.1 Patulibacter sp.
GAACCGCGCCACGGAGTCGTTGAACTCCTCCGCCACCCACACGTTGCCGTCGGCACCGTACGCGATGCCGTTCGTGGCGGAGGCGGCGCCCCGCGGCTCGAAGACCGCCGCGGAGGCAGTGCCCGGTGTGATGCTCACCGCCGCGACGGCGGCGAGGACGAGGGACAGCAGGCGGACGCGCATGCGCGCACCCTACCCGGGACGCCACGTCGCGCACAGGCCTGGACGGCCGTCGCCGCGAGCGGGCGCCGACGAGCGACGACGCCCCGCGAAACGCAACGCGCCCCCGGGTCTCGTGGGAGACCCGAGGGCGCGAGAAGCCTGACTCCGAGGAGTCGGGGGGGCTAGGCGTTGGCGGTGACCGCCGACCCTTCCACTGCGATCGTGTGCGCCACGTACAGGATGGGGTTCTGGTACGAGCCCTGCATCGCGACACGGAAGTCCTGGGCCTCGTCGCCGTACCAGAACTTCTGGAAGTCGCCCTTGTCGGCGAAGTCGGCGGTGAGCAGGAACTTGTACATGTCGTCCGCGGAGCGGTAGACCGCCCAGTGGCTCGCGCCGTAGCGCGCGGTGATCGGCGCGAGCTGCTGCAGCGCCGCCTCGACGTCGTCGCCGCGGAGGGCGACGGCGTAGAACGAGATGTGGAAGGAATAGGCGGCCATATCAGGCACCGACCTCGGCGTAGATCGCGCCCGGACCCTCTGCCGTGCGACCCTGGCCGGGCTCGGTGGCGCCGACCAGCACGGAGATCTTGCCCGAGTGCTTGTTCTCGTACATGAGCTGGTGTGCTTCGGCGACCTGGTCGAATCCCATGACCTTCCAGAGCACGGGCTGGATCTTACCCTCCGAGATGAGGTCGTTGGCGAGCTTGCACTCCCACGCGTTCGCGAAGTGCGAACCGACGATCTCCTTCTGCTTCATCCACAGGTAGCGGACGTCGAAGTCGAGGTTGAACCCGGAGGTGGCGCCACAGATGACGACCTTGCCGAACGGCTTCACGGTGAGGACCGAGGTCGGGAACGTGGCCTGGCCGACGTGCTCGAACACGATGTCCGGGGCGTCGCCGAGGATCTCCGCGACCTTCTTGGAGAACGCGCGCGACACGAGGAAGCGCTCCTTCTCGGCGGCACCCTCCTCACCGCCCTTGCGCATCATCCCGATGAAGTCGTTGCGGTTGATGTAGTCGGTGGCGCCGAGGCGCTTGACCAGCTCGCCCTTCTCATCGGACGAGACGACACCGACGGACTCGCCGCCGGCCGCCTTCACGAGCTGCGTGGCGAAGACGCCGAGACCGCCCGCGGCACCCCAGATGAGGACCTTGTGGCCGGCACGCAGCGCGCCGCGGTTCATGAGCATGCGGTACGCGGTGAAGTAGGTGAGACCGTACGACGCGGCCTCCTCCCACGACAGGCTGGCCGGCTTGGCGAGCAGCTGCTGTGCCTGGACGCGCGTGAACTGCGCGAACGAGCCCCAGGTGGTCTCGTAGCCCCAGATCTTCTGCGACGGCGCGGCCATCGGGTCGAGACCGTGGACCTCGACGTCCTCGTAGGACGCCTGGTTGCAGTGGACGATGACCTCGTCGCCGACCTTCCAGCGGGTGACGCCGGGGCCGACCTTCCACACGATGCCGGAGGCGTCCGAGCCGCCGATGTGGTGGCCGAACTCCGGGTGGTCGCCGTAGCGGAAGATCGAGATCGGCTTGCCGAGCGACGCCCACACGTTGTTGAAGTTGACGCCGGCGGCCATGACGCGCACGACGACCTCGAAGGCGCCCGGCTCCGGGACGTCGACCTCTTCGAGCTGCATCGCGTCCTTGGGCTCACCCTCGCGCTCCTGGCGGATGACCCAGGCGGCCATCGTGCTGGGGAGCTGTCCGGGTTCGGTGTCGATCGTCGCGACGGAGCTGATGTCTACAGCCACGGCGGTCCTTCCTCGCAGGGGTTCAAAGGGGGCGCGGGACGCGCCGGCCAAGCGGCTGGCGCGCGCTAGCGCGCGGAGTGTATCGCCGTCGGAGCCCTGCGGGAGGTGCGGCGTCAGGCAGGCGTGGGCGCGTCGTCGCAGCCCGGGGCCGGTGCGGCCCGCATGGGGAACGGCAGTTCGACCACGGTGGCCGTGGTCCCGCCGCATTCGACGGTGGCGCCGGGCTCGACCTCGCGGCGCAGCAGCGCCAACGCGACGGTGCCGACCTTCGGCGAACGTGCAACGCGCCTCACCCGTCCGACCTCCTTGTCGGCGAAGCCCACGGCGCCGTCGCCGGAGGGCTCGTCGTCGAAGCGCAGGCCACGCAGATGGCGGTTCGGCTTGCCGCGGTAGTAGAGGCGCGCGACCGTCTCCTGGCCGACGTAACAGCCCTTCGTGAAGCTCACGGCGCGGTCGGTGAGGCCGGCTTCCTGCGGCATGGTGCGCTCGTCGAGCTCGACCCCGAAGCGCGGACGGCCCTTCGCGATGCGCGCGACCTCGCACTCGGTCTCGGTGATGGCGGTCGCGCCGCGCTCGCGGAGCGTGGCGGCGATGCGATCGGTGTCCTCGGCCGCGCAGTGGACGTCGACGCCGAACTCGGTGATGATCGCGTGCGCCGGGACGCCGTTGACGGTGAACGGCGCGTTCTTGAACTCCTTGCCCGCGAGATCGTCGACCTGCGCGATGGCGCGGGCCTTCGGGCCGATGAGCGACAGCAGCCCACGCTGGAGCGTGCGCTTGTGGAGCTCGGCGGCGTGGCCCACCTGCGCCACGCGGAGG
>JAVHXX010000606.1 GCA_031119595.1 Patulibacter sp.
GCACTGGTCCGCGACACGGTCACGCAGGTGGCGTCGAGCTGGCCCGGCGTGGAGATCGCCGTCCGTGACCGGCCGCAGTACCCGAACATGCGCAGCCACCTGATGCCGTTCCCCGAGGTGACCGACCGCGCCGAACAGGCGATCCGGGCCGAGGGGCTCGCGTTCAAGCGCACGTCGATCCGCGGCGGCACCGACGGCTCCGTGCTCAGCGCCCGCGGTCTGCCCACCCCGAACATCTTCACCGGCGGCCACGAGTTCCACTCGGTCCGCGAATGGGCGTCGGTCCACGACATGGCCTCGGCCGCCGCGGTGATCGTGCGGCTCGCCGAGGCCTGGGCGACGCAGCCGATCGACGACGACGCGTAGGGGCCGTAGGCTCGCGCCATGAGCGACCCGAGCACCACCCTCGTCATCCCGGTCCTGAGGCTGGCCGACCGCGCGACGCTCGACTGGCTCGCGTCCGCCGTCGGGTTCGAGATCTCCGACATCACCCCAGACGACCACGGCGGCCTGCACCACGCGAAGCTCTGGTGGGGCCGGGACTGCATCATGGCGTCGACCTCGCCGAGCGAGGGCGAGCACGTCGGCGCCGCCGCGATCTACCTCACGCTCGCCACGGACGCGGCCGTCGACGACGCCTTCGAGCGCGCCACGGCCGCCGGTGCCGAGGCGGTCCGGCCGCCGGTCGACCAGCCGTACGGGGGCCGCGGGGCGACGATCCGCGACCCCGAGGGCAACCAATGGAGCTTCGGCAGCTATCTCCCGGAGCTCCCCGCCTGACGCCGTCGACCGACCGCCCCGCCAACCCCGAACCGTTGGTATCCGGAGCGTATCCCTGACGCCGTCTGGGCGAACGTTCGCTCCGCTTGTGCGCCGACCCCGACACCTCCGGAATTCCCCGAGAACTCGGTTCCACAGGAGGGTTTCGATGGTGCAGGATGGGCCGCATGCCGCCCCGCTCCGCCCGCGTGCTGCGCCGAGTCGTCCTCGCCTGCACCGCCGCCCTGGCCTTCCTCGTCTCCGCCACCGCCGCCCACGCGACCGGCACGATCATCGACCAGCACGGCTCGTTCCCCGGCATCGCCGTCGACAGCGCCGGCACGGGTCACGTCGCCTACGCGACGGACGTCGTCTCCGGCAACACGCACCTCTACCGCGTCACCTATTGCCGCCTCTCGGCCGGTGCCACCGCCTGCAACAAGCAGGTGAGCTTCCCGACCCCCGGCAACTCGGATCCGTTCGGCCGCGCGCAGGTGCTCGTCGACGGCGCGCGCGTGATCGTGCTGCAGTACGTGCTCGGGTCACCGACCGGCGTCTACGCCTGGATCTCGACCAACGGCGGGACGTCCTTCTCCTCCGCCACCACCGCGGTCAAGATCGCCGGGGAGATCCAGATCGACCATGCCGTGCTCTTCGGCCCCGGCTCGAACACGGTCGCGATCGTCGACTCGGTCGCGTCGGGCGTGAAGTTCGTGGCCGGCGACCTCACCGGCGCGAACCCCGGCGTCCCGTTCCGCATCGGCGACGAGGCCGGCGTGCAGGCGGATGCCTACACCGACGTCGGCATGCTCAACGCGGTCACGCCGTACGTCGTCGAGTCGAATGGCTCCGCGGTCTACCTGAAGGTCTTCGACAGCACGAAGAACGGCTACAACACCGCCGCGAACTGGAAGCCGGCGGTGCTCGTCGGCGCGCCCGGCCAGCACCTCTCCTTCCCGAACACGGCCTCCGGCCCCAGCGGCACGTTCGTCACCTACCAGACGTTCGAGTACAAGAACGGGGGCTACCCGCTCACGATGAAGCGGATCAACGACGACGGCACCCTCGGCCCGCCGCTGGAGCTCACCCCCGACGGTGAGAACCCGATCGACGGCGACCTGACCCAGGACGACAGCGGCCGCGTCTTCGCCGTCTACAAGGACAACACCCACGCGAACACGCTCAAGTACGTGTGGTCCAAGCGCGGGGTGTCGTTCTCGGATCCGATCACCATCGGCGACCCGGACGAGGACGCCCGCGACCCGCAGATCGCCGCCGGCCCTGACGGCGCGGGCTGGGTCGTGACGGACTCGGCCAACTACAACACGCCGATCCGCGTGTTCCCGCTCGCACCCAAGGGCGACGCCGATCCGTCGCCGACGCCGAAGACCACGCCGCTGCCGCCCGG
This sequence comes from Patulibacter sp., assembly GCA_031119595.1. Lineage (GTDB taxonomy): Bacteria > Actinomycetota > Thermoleophilia > Solirubrobacterales > Solirubrobacteraceae > JAGIBJ01. The sequence continues at coordinate 2,168 of JAVHXX010000606.1, forward strand.
CGCCACCCCGGGCCCGACGCCCGTGCCGCCGGCGCCGTGCCCGGCCCAGATCGCGGTCTCGAGCACGGTCAAGGCGATGGTGCGCTCCGGCGACTGCTTCACGACCACCGACAAGGGCAAGACCTACAAGACCACCGGCTCGGTGCGGGTCAACGGCATCGACTTCACGGCCCCCGCCTCGGGCACCTTCACCGTCGACACGGTCGCCCACACCGTGAGCGCGAAGGGCTCCTACAAGGTCTCCGCCGGGTCGATCGGTCTCGCCCAGGGCTCCACCACGTGGACCGTCACCCAGACGAACACCATCGACAACCTCAGCGCCTTCGGCGTGAAGCTCTTCGGCTTCGGGGTGGTCGGCAAGGCCGACGTCACCTTCGAGCCGACCGGCGCGGCCATCTCGATCAACGTGCAGCTGCCGTATCCGCTCGACGCGGTCCGCGGCCAGACCACCCTCCACACCACGATGGCCGGCGGGCTCGCCACCGCCGACGTGCACGTGACCGCGACCACGATCCCGATCGGGCCGATGGAGATCCGCAACCTCGACATCGCCTACACGGGTGCGAGC
>JAVHXX010000607.1 GCA_031119595.1 Patulibacter sp.
CGACGACCCCGAGATCGACACGATGCGCAAGCGCTTCGACGACGAGGTCTACGACAGCCGCATCGAGGAGCAGATCGCCGGCAATTTCCGCGTCTTCGCCGATGCCGAGCCCGATCCCGCGCTGCGCCGCACACGCGTCAAGTTCGACGTCGAGCTCGAGATGGCGGCGCCGGGCTGGACCCAGGACCTGCGCCCCGAGAAGCTCGCGGGCATGACCGAGGCCGAGCGGACGGACGCCGGCCTCATGGGCTTCGGCTGGCGCGTCGAGCAGACCTGGCGCGGCGAGGGCGGCAGCGCGTCGCCGGGATGCAGTTCACCGCGACCCATGCGCGCACGGAGTTCGTGCTCGAGCTGGTCGGGGAGCGGGGTCGCGGAAGTCCGGTCGACGGCGAGGCCGAGGTCGACCACGCGGCGGCGCGAGCCCGTGGGCGCGGGTGGTGCGGCTGGTCCGGCCGGGACGCCCGGAACTGGTCCTTGCTGACCCATCGATGCGAGCTTACGCTGGCAGACCACTCCCCCGACGTCCTGCCCCACCGTTCTCGCGGGTCGGCCGCGCGGCCCCGTCCCGGCGCCGCCCGCTAGCTTGCGGGCCATGCTCATCGGTTGCCACGTCTCTCCCGCCGGCGGTCCTCACAAGGCGATCGAGCGCGGCGAGGAACGCGGCTGCACCGCGATCCAGATCTTCAACCAGAGCCCGCGTGGGTGGAAGCCCAACATGTACACCGAGGAGCAGCTCGGCAGGTACCACGAGGTCAAGGCGAGCAGCTCGGTCGAGGCCGTCCTGATCCACGCGATCTACCTTCTCAACCCGGCCTCCGAGGACGCCGACATCCGCGAGAAGTCGCTGGCGTCGCTGTCCACGTCGCTGCGGGTTGGCGACGCCCTCGGGGCGCAGGGCGTCGTGCTCCATCCGGGGTCGGCGAAGACCGGCCCCGTTCCGCCGGCGATCAAGCAGGCCGGCGAGGTCATCGCCGAGGCGCTCGCGCTGAGCGAGTCGTGCCCGCTGCATCTCGAGATCACGGCCGGGGCCGGTGGCACGCTGGGCCGCACCTTCGCCGAACTCGCCGAGCTCATCGACGCCGCCGGCGGCTCGCCGCGGCTCGGGGTCTGCCTCGATTCCTGCCACCTGCTCGCGTCCGGGTACGACGTCCGCACGCCCGAGTCGCTCTCGGCGGTCCTCGACGAACTGGAGAAGGAGCTCGGCCTCGACCGCCTCGGGAGCCTGCACCTCAACGACTCCCAGTTCCCCCTCGGCTCCAACAAGGACCGCCACGCCAACCTCGGCGAGGGCGAGCTCGGCGAGACCGGCTGCGCGGCGTTCCTGCGCGAGCCGCGGTTCCAGGCGCTCCCGTGCGTGCTCGAGACGCCCGGCCCGGACGGCAAGGGCACCTCGGCCGACGAGATCGCCTACGCCCAGCGGCTCCATGCCGGCTGACGGGTCGCCCGCGCCCGGCGACGCATCCGCGCCGGCGACGATCCGCGACGTCCTCCGCAAGCCGGACGTCGCCCGGACGCTCGGGTCGTCGGTGGTGGCGCGCCTGCCCTATGGCGCGATGGTCCTGCTGACCGTGCTGCGCGTCACCGACGCCGGGCACTCCTACGGTGACGCCGGGCTCGCCTCGGCCGCCTACGCGATCTCGATGGCGCTCGGGTCTCCGGTGATCTCGCGGATCATCGACCGACGCGGACAGACCGGCATGCTGCTGCTCACCGCGGTGACCGGCGCCCTCGCCACGACCGCGCTCGCGGTCGTCCCGAGCGGCAGCCCACTCGCGGTGTTCGTGCTGCTGGCCGCCGTCAACGGCGCGGCGCAGCCGCCGCTCTCCGGCGTGATGCGTGCGCTCTGGGACGCGATGCTCACCGACGAACGCGAACGGCACGTCGGGTACGCGGTGCAGGCCGGCGCCACGGAGATCGTCTTCACCGGCGGGCCGCTCGTCATCGTCGGCGGGATCGCCGGTGGCTTCGGACCGACCGCCGGCCTGCTCGCATCGGCAGCCCTCACCGCCCTCGGCACCGCGGTCTTCGCGATGTCCGAGCCGTCGCGGCGGTGGCGGCCGCACGCCGACCGCGTGCCCGACTTCATCGGCCCGCTCCGCAGCCGCGGCGTGCACACGCTCATGATCGTGTCCGCCGGGGCCGGTGGCAGCTTCGGCGCCATCGAGATCGGCGTCACCGCCTTCAGTCGCGAGCACCACGAGACCGCGCTCATCGGCGTGCTGCTCGCCGTGTGGTCGGTCGGGAGCCTCGTCGGCAGCGTGCTCTTCGCGCGGGTCAGACCGGCCCGCGATCCGGCGAAACGCCTCGTGCTGCTGCTCGGCGCGATGGCCGTCGGCGACGGACTCCTCGGTCTCGCTCCGAACGCCTGGGCCCTCGGCGCGTGGCTGTTCGTGGTCGGCGCCACGATCGCGCCCACCTTCGCGACCACAAATGCGACGATGGGGCCCGTGGCGCCCGCCGGGATGATGACCGAAGCCTTCGCCTTCACGATCGGCGCGATCATGGTCGGATCGACGATCAGCGCCCCGATCGCGGGGCTCCTCGTCGACCACGTCTCGGCCGAGGCAGCGCTGTCGTTCGGCGGAGCGGTCCCCGGCGTGGCCGCACTGCTCGTGTGGCTGTACCGCGGCACGCTGGCCGCCGCGATCCTCCCGGCCGCGCCACCGGCGTCGCTCGCCGGCCCGAGGCCGCTCACGTGACCCCGCCGGCGCGGCGCGCGGGCGCCGTCCTCGCG
>JAVHXX010000608.1 GCA_031119595.1 Patulibacter sp.
GAGCCGGCGCCACCACCACGGCGAGGGCGGCGGCGAGCGCGACCGGAGCCGCGCTGCGCCGCCGGCTCACGACCTCGGCGCCTTGTAGGTGAGGTCGCCGAGCGTGGCGACGTTGCCGGCGGCGTCGGTGACGGTCACGTGGGCGACGAGCGACGACTTCCTGCCGGCCTTCGCGATCTGCTTCTTCTGCTTCTTCGTGACGGCGAGCAGCACGGACAGCGGCTTGCCCGCGGTGATCGGTGCCGTGACCGTCGACAGCGACACGACCTTCGCCGGCTTCGACTTCTTCTTCGAGGGCGTCGAGAGGTTCAGGACGGCGGTCACGGTGCCGGCCTCGTTGCTGGTGACGGAGAAGCTGAGGCCCGGCGAGGCGAGCTTCTTGAGCGTGAGGGACTTCGCGTGCTTCGTGGTCGCGGTGATGGTGGCCTTCGGCGCGACCGTGTCCTTCAGCGGCGCGGACTGGACGACCTGCGGCGCGGGGGGCGGCGGGCAACCGCCGACGGTGCGCTCGGTCGAGGCGTAGACCGTGAGCGACGGTGACGCGAGGTACGTGCTCGACGCGGCGACGATCGCGCCGGCGGCCAGCGGACGCTCGAACGTGCCGGTGAACGCCTCGCCGCTCAGCGTGGAGAGGGTGCCGTTGTTGATGTCCGTGCGGATGAGGCGCGTCGACGACGAGCCGTAGCCCGGCGTGCTGTTGCGCGGTGCCCAGCGGTAGGCGTAGAGGTCGGTGACGAGGGCGTTGCCGGTGCGCAGGCCCGCGAACGTCTTGCTGCCGACGCACGCGGTCGCCGGGTCGAACGCGGGGCGGCCGTCGTAGGTGGCGGTGGCGTAGACGGTGCCGGAGATCGCGTCGTAGAAGGTGGCGACGTCGCCGGGCTGGAGGTCCGGGAGGTCGACCTCGCCGGAGCTGCGGCTCCAGCCGTAGCCGCGGGCGATGGTGGAGCCGTTGCGGTCGAGGCGGAGCGTGCCGTGGACACCCTCGGGGAGGGTGCCGTCGGCGGCCTGGACGTAGACGTAGTCCGGGTAGGCGTCCTGCGTCGAGCGGGGCACGTAGTCGTTGAAGGAGACGGTCCACTTCGTCGGTGCGGCGGCCGAGGCGGTGGTGGTGGCGACGGTGGCGGTCAGGCCGAGCGTGGCCAGGCCGGCGACGAGCGCACGGCTCGCGGTGGGGAACATGCGTGGGTCCTTGGGTGGGAAGGCGACCCGCGGGGGCGGGGCCCCGACCCTATCGACGCTCCGCTCCCTTGCGAAGCGAATTCGAATGCGCCGCGTCAGCGGACGTGCGGCGCCGGCACGCGGACGGGCTCCGCGCCGCTCGACTTGCGCTCGATGTCGCCGAGCTGCGCGTCGATCCACTCGCCGGGGTCGGTCGAGTGCACGATCCGCTCCAGACCCTTCCAGCGCACGTCGCGCTCGAAGTCGCTCATGGTGAGCGCGCGGTGGAACGCGTCGGCGAGCTCCTGGATGTCGAACGGGTTCACCGAGATGGCGTGCTCCCCGAGGACCTCGTGGGCGCCGGTGTTCTCGGAGAGGATCGACACGCCGTTGCGGGTGTTCACGATCGGCCCCTCCTTCGCGACGAGGTTCATGCCGTCGAACATGGCGTTCACGAGGAGCACGTCGTAGTGCTTGTAGGCGGCCATCGCCTCCTCGAGGTTGTCGCGGAGCTTGAGCTGGATCGGCATCCAGTCGGTGGTGCCGTGCTGGTGGTTGACGATCGCGACGAGCGCCTCGATCTTCTGCAGGTACTCGGCGTACTCGGGGACGTCGGTGCGCGACGGGATCAGCTGCGCGACGAAGGTGACCTTCTCGAGGAACTCGGGGTGCTGCTCGAGGAAGAGGTCGAAGGCGGCGAACCCGCGGAGCACGTTCTTCGACAGGTCGGCGCGGTCGACGCGGATGATGAGGTGCTCGCGGCGGCGTCGCAGCAGCTCGACCTCGTACTCGGCGGTCTTCTCGGACGAGGCGACCTGCTTCGTCGCCTTCCAGTCGATCGGGAGCGGATAGGCGCGCACCCACACCTCGCGGCCGTCACGCGCGATCACGAGGCCGCGGTCGAAGTCGACCTCGAGGCCGAGGAGGTCCTGGCAGCACTGCATGAAGTTCCAGCGGTACGACCGGGTGTGGAAGCCGATGATGTCGTTGGAGAGGATGCCGTCGTAGATCTCGTTGCGGATCTTCGTGGGCAGCACACGCCAGGAGTCCGGCTGGGTCCAGGGGATGTGCACGAAGTGGTGGAGGAAGACGCCCGGCCGCTGCTCGCGAACCATCTTCGGCAGCAGATACAGGTGGTAGTCGTGGACCATCACGACCGGCTCGCCCGCGCGGTCGTACTCCTGGACCACGGCGTCGGCGAGGTCCTGGTTGACCTGGCGGTAGCCCTGCGTGAAGGCGTCCTTCTCGGCCTGGCGGATGTAGGGGGCGTTCGACAGGTCCCACAGGTAGTGCTGGATGAACCACAGCATCGGGTTCGCGACCACGTTGTAGAACTGGTCGTAGGCGGTGGGGTCGGACTCGACGAGCCGCACCGCGAACTCGCCGCCCGTGGGCGACTCGATGCTGATCGGCTCGTCGCCGGCCTCGCGCGCGACGACGGCGTCGCCCTCGGTGAGGGCCGAGGCGATCCACACCGACTGGCGGTGGCTCGCGAGCCCCATGAGCGCGGTGACGAGACCGCCGGTGCCGCGCTTGGCCGAGCCGTCGGTGCCGTACGAGAC
>JAVHXX010000609.1:0-578 GCA_031119595.1 Patulibacter sp.
TCGCGCAGCGTCGCCACGCGCACCGTGTGGTCGGCCTGGTTCGCGAACACGAACGCCGCGCGGCGGCCCGCTGCGACGAGCTGCGAGCTCCCATCCGCGAGGTTCGCCGAGATCGGCCGCCCCGCGGGCGCGCGCAGGGCCGTGACGCGGGTGCCGTCGAGACGCGCCGAACGCACCGCGGTGTCGCGACCGATGCCCTCGCTCCAGACGGCCACGTAGGTCGACCCGACCCGCACGATCCGCACGTGGGCGGAGTCCTCGTCGTCCGAGAAGACGCCCTGGGCCTCGACATCGCCGGTGGGGGAGATCTGCGCCCAGTGCGGGATCCCGCGCCGCGCGCCGACCCGGAACCGCAGCTCCTGCACCCACGTGACGACGGCGCCGCCGTCGGGGCGGGCGGCCACGTCGACCTCGACCCCACGGCCCTTCGGCACGCCCTGCACGCGGCGGAGGGGAGAGAGTCCGGCCGCGGTCCCGACGGCGTACTCGACGTATCCGTACTGCCCCTGGTCGCTGTACGGGACCTCGTGCAGGCCGGCGAGTGCCTTCGTGTATGCCGCGGTGAACCGTTCGTCGTC
>JAVHXX010000609.1:588-2717 GCA_031119595.1 Patulibacter sp.
TCTCGTGCAGGCCGGCGAGTGCGACGTGGTCGCCGGCGGTGTCGATCGCGGTCGCGCCGAAGTCGGTGTCGCCGGTGATCGGCACGGCGGTCGGTGTGGGGGAGAAGGTGAGCAGCACCGGCAGGCCGCCCGAGTCCGGCTGGGCATACGCCGCGGACTTCGCCGTCGCGAACCGCCACCCCGCCGTCACCACGGTCCCGTCCGCGAGCTGGGCGACGTTGCTGCCGTCCCAGGTGTGGTCGTCGGCGCCGTCGTCGGGGGTGAGCTCGGGCGCAAGGCGCCGCGGTTCCGTGAGGCGGGTCGCGGCGGGTGAGGCGAAGCTCCGCAGCACGTACAGCCCGGTGATCGACGGGTCGCCCTTCCCACTCAGGAGCGAGAACCCGCTCGCCTGTCCGAACACCCACGCGGGGTTGCCGTCGACCACCCGCTGCGACCACGAGCCGCTCGACGACCGCGTCGCGAGCCACGGCCGAGACGCACCCTTCCCGGTGTCGTCGACGCCCGCCACGATCGGATGTCCTGCGCCGTCGCGGGCGACGGCCGTGTGACCGAGGAGCCGCAGGGCGGTCGCCGGCCCGAGGGATCCGTCGGCCCGGAGGTCGCGCACACTCGTCCCGACGAGGCCCACGCCGCCGTCGAGCGCGCCCCACCGACCCCACACGATGGTCCCGCGGCCGTCGGCGGAGAGCGCGATCCGCGGGAGCCCGTACTCGTCGCCGAGCGTGTTCGACGCCCCGCGGCCCACCACCGACCCGTGGCTCCAGCCGACGGCCGAAGCTCCGTCGGCCGCTGCGACCGACCCCGTGGCCCCGGTCAGGAGGAGGCCGGCGGCCACGGAACGGAACAGGGCGGAGGCGGACATGCGCCCCGAAACCCGACGGGCAACGCGGAGTTGCGCGACGGACCGGACGGTACCCGCGGACCGGTCCGCAGCGCACGGTCACCGCGCGTGTGGGACGTGCCTCACGCGCCGGGCCTCCAACCGGATCGGCCCGGCAGATAAGATCCCGCGCCTCATGGCCCGTCAGACTCCGCCCGCCACGCTCGAAGAGAAGCTCGAGCAGCTCCAGCAGCTGCGCGACGAGGCCGCCACGGCCGATCCCGCCAAGCTCGAGAAGCGCCACGCCGCAGGCCGCTACTCCGCCCGCGAGCGCATCGAGAAGCTCCTCGACGAGGGCTCCTTCCAGGAGCTCGACATGTTCGTGCGGCACCGCACCCACGACTTCGACATGCAGAAGACGCGTCCGCTCAGCGACGGCGTCGTCACCGGCCACGGCACCATCGACGGCCGCCGCGTTTGTGTGTTCTCACAGGACTTCATGAACTTCGGCGGGTCGCTCGGCGAGGTCATGGCCGAGAAGATGTGCAAGGTCATGGACCTCGCCGCGAAGATCGGCGCGCCGGTCATCGGCATCAACGACTCGGGTGGCGCGCGCATCCAGGAGGGCGTCGCCTCGCTCGCCGGCTACGGCGACGTGTTCCTGCGCAACGTCCGCTCCTCCGGTGTGATCCCGCAGATCTCGCTGATCATGGGCCCGTGCGCCGGCGGTGCCGTGTACTCGCCGGCCATCACCGACTTCATCGGGATGGTCAAGAACACCTCCCACATGTTCATCACCGGCCCCGAGGTCATCAAGACCGTCACCGGTGAGGTCGTCGAGTTCGAGGACCTCGGCGGCGCCATGGCGCACAACCAGAAGTCGGGCGTCGCCCACTTCGCCTTCGAGGACGAGGACCACGCCCTCGAGGAGACGCGCTACCTCTTCTCGTTCCTCCCGAGCAACAACCTCGAGCGCGCCCCGTACGTGGCCACGTCCGACGATCCGATGCGCGAGACGCCCGAGCTCGTCGACATCGTCCCGGACAACCCGAACAAGCCGTACGACATGCGCGAGGTCGTCCGCGCGACCGTCGACGACGAGGAGTTCTACGAGGTCCAGGAGCTCTTCGCCCCGAACATCATCGTCGGCTTCGCGCGCCTCAACGGGCACTCGGTCGGCATCGTCGGCAACCAGCCGATGGCGATGGCCGGCGTCCTCGACATCGACGCGTCCGAGAAGGCCGCCCGCTTTGTCCGCACCTGCGACGCCTTCAACATCCCGCTCATCACCTTCTGCGACGTCCCCGGC
>JAVHXX010000042.1:0-5358 GCA_031119595.1 Patulibacter sp.
GGTGATGGCGTCGTCGTCGTCGAAGGCCTCATCGGTGATCAGGCACCGGACGCGGCGCGGCCGTCGATCGTCGTCACCTTCGTCAGCAGGGTGCGGGCTTCGCCGACCGTCGAGGCGAGGCCGGCACGCAGCTCGCCGCCGAGTGCGGCGGCCACGGCGCCCTCGAGGCCGGAGGTCACGTCGAGGCCGTCGGCGAGGGCGCGCGAGCCGCCCGGCGCGCCACCCGAGCGGGCCTGCAGGAAGCGGTTGACCTGCGCGATCTCGTTGCTGACCCGCGCGGATTCGCGGCGGGCGGCGTCGACCTCACGCTGCTGGGCCTGGAGCGCCTGGCGGGCGGTGTCGACCGCGGACTCGAATTCGGTCTGCCGGGCCTGGGCGTCGGCGAGGTCGCCACGCACGCGGCCGAGGGCCGTCTCGGCCTCCTCGCGCGTGACCTCGAGCGCGGCGAGCTCGCGGGCGAGCACCTCCTCGCGGCGCACGTCGAGCTCCTCGAGCTGGCGTTCGATGGCGGCGAGGCGCTGCTGGCCCGGAAGATCGCCCTCGGCACCGGCAGCCTCCTCGCGCAGGGCCTGGAGCTGGCGTTCGCGGCCGGCGAGGCGCTCCCCGGTCTCCTGGCCGATCGACGCGGACCGTTCGGCGCGTTCGACCTGCCGCTCGGCGAGCGACCGCAGCTGCGACGCCCGGCGGGCGAGCTGTTCACGGCGCGCGGTGCGCTGCTGCAGTTCGGCCTCGGCGGCGCCACGCTTCACGCCGACCTCGCGCAGGGCTTCGTCGAGTTCGGTGCGGGCGGTGCGCAGGCGCGCCACGGCCTCGGTGGCCTCGGTCGCCTCGGCGGTCTTCAGCCGGACCTCGTCACCCAGGAGTTCCCACCGTGCCTCGGCGAGCTGGCGTTCGAGCCGCGCACGCAGCTCGGCCGCCTCGGCCTGGCGGCGCAGCGGCCCGAGGCGCTTGCGCGAGGCCTGTTCGATGTCGACGACGCGCTCGAGGTTCTGCTCGGCACGTTCGAGCTTGCGCTGCGCGGCCCGGCGCCGGCGGCGGTGCTTGCCGAGGCCGGCGGCCTCCTCGAGCAGGAGGCGGCGGTCGCGTGGCTTGCTGGTGACGATCGCCTCGACGCGGCCCTGCGAGATGACGGAGTGCATCTCCTTGCCGAGGCCGGTGTCGGAGAGGAGCTCCATGACGTCGGACAGGCGGCACTTCGCGCCGTTGAGGCGATACTCGCCGTCGCCCTCGCGGGTGATGCGGCGGCTCACGGAGATCTCGGTGAAGGGGACGTCGACGGAGCCGTCGGAGTTGTCGAGGACGAGCTCGACCTCGGCCGACGAGCGCGCCTGCACGCCGTGGCCGCCCGCGAAGATCACGTCCTGCATGGAGCGCCCGCGGACCGCCGCCGGGGACTGCTCGCCGAGGACCCAGAGGATCGCGTCGGTGACGTTGCTCTTGCCGGAGCCGTTCGGACCGACGATCACCGACACACCAGGCCCGAACTGGAGCTTGGTGCGATCGGGGAAGGACTTGAAGCCCTTCAACGTCATCTCGCGGACGTGCATCCGCCCCTACCCTGCGGCGATCGGCTTGCCGGCGTCCATGGCGGCCATCGTGGCCAGGGCGGCGTCCTGCTCGGCGGCCTTCTTCGTGCGGCCCTCGCCGTGCGCCATCACCTTGCCGCCGATCTTCGACACGACCTCGAAGGTGGGCTCGTGCTCGGGCCCGCGGCGGCCGAGGAGCTCGTACTCGACGAGCTTCTGGCTCTGCGCGAGACGCTCCTGCAGCGCGGACTTGTGGTCGACGGGGTGCGTGAGGGCGGCCTCGAGCTCGGGCTGGAACGCCTCGACGACCGCCCGGGCGACGATCTCGTAGCCGTGGACCTGGAAGCAGGCGCCGATGACGGCCTCGGTGATCGACGACAGGACGCGTTCGGTGAAAACGGCTTCGGCGGGTCCGGCCTCGGGCGGCGCGGCCTTGCGGAGTTCGTCCTGGACGCCGAGGCGCAGGGCCACGGCCTCGCAGGCGGCAGCACAGACCGTCTGCGCGCGGATCTTCGACAGCCGACCCTCGCCGTAGCGCTCGGCCTCGAGCCGCGGGTAGAGATGGGCCGTGATCGCGAGCTCGAGCACGGCGTCGCCCAGGAAGGCGAGCCGGGCGTAACTGTCGGAGCGACGCGGCGACCACGAGGCGTGCGTGAACACCTGCCGACGGAGATCCGTCGGCAGTCCGTCGAGCAGGTCCTGGAGTTCGCTCAGCGGTCCGCGAGCGTGACGCCCGCACGCGCAGCGACGTAGTCGACCGACAGGCCGACCGTCAGGAGATCGAGCGCGTCCTCTTCGGGGATCTTCACGCCGTACGTGTCCTCGAGCTCCTGGGTGAGCGTGTAGAGGTCGAGCGAGTCGGCGCCGAGGTCTTCCTTGAAGCGCGACTCCTCGAGGATCGAGGACTCCTCGATGTCGAGCTCGTCCGCGAGATGCTCGCGAACCAGGGTGAGTACGTCGTCACGCGTCATGGACGACCACGGTATCCGTCGGCGCGGACCGTTTGCGGCGGACGCGCAGAGCGCCTGCACTTTCCAGGGAACGGAGCGTGAGACCGAGGAGATCCTGCTCGACGGCGATGCCCGCGCGGCGCACGGCGTGCTCGAATCCGACGTGCGAGAAGCGGCCGTGGGCGATGACGCCGAGGGCGCTGAGGCCGAGCAGGTAGGCCCCACCCTGGAGTTCAGGATCGAGGGTGTCCGCGAGACCACGCAGCGGGGCGCGGAGCAGGAGGCCCCCCGCCTTGCCGCGGTTCGAGGCCATCACCGTCTTCTTGATCAGGTGGAAGAGCTCGGTGCTCACGCCCTCCATCGTCTTCAGGGCGATGTTGCCGGTGAAGCCGTCGGTGACGATCACGTCGGCGACGCCCGTCGGGATGGCGGACCCGTCGATGTTGCCGATGAATCCGAGGCCCGAATGCTTGGACAGGCGCTCGTGGACCTCGCGGACGAGGTCCGTCCCGCGGGTCTTCTCCTCGCCGTTGGAGAGGAGGGCCACACGCGGATGTTCCACACCGACGACGGCCTGCGAGAAGGCGCGGCCCATGAAGGCGAACTGCTCGAGGTGCTCGGGCCGGACCGTGGCGTTCGCACCGACGTCGAGGAGGGTGACCTCCGCGCCGGGCAGCGGGATCTGCGCGGCGATCGCCGGGCGGCGGACGCCGTCGGCGCGGCCGAGCTCGCTCATGCCGGCCGCGAGCGCGGCGCCGGTGGCGCCGGCGGCGACGAAGGCCTGGGCGTGCCCGTCGGCGACGGCCTTGACGGCCTGCACGATCGAGGCGTGCGGGTGCTGGCGCACCGCACGCGCGGGGTCGGCCTCCTTGGCGATCGAGACCGGCGCATCGATGATCTCGATGCTTGCGGGCGGCAGCTCGGCGAGCGCCGCCTTCAGCGGACCGGCAGGACCGTAGAGCAGGACGTGGATCCCGTCCTGCGCGGCGCGGGCGACACCGCGCGCGACCTCGGCAGGCCCGAGGTCGGCCCCGGTCGCATCAACGGCGACCGTGACGGGCATTAGTTGCCGGTGTTGACGACCGTGCGACCGCGGTAGCTACCGCAGTTGGAGCAGACGCGGTGCGGCAGGCGCGGCTCACCGCAGCTCGGGCAGCCCTGGGTGCCCGGGTTGCCAGCCTTGTGCTGCGAGCGACGCTTGGTCGATCGGCTGTGGGACTGTTTCTGCTTTGGTACGGCCATGGCCGGTACAGGGTACAGAACACGAGCGGAGTTTGATCTTCGCCCTGCCCTCCCCTCCGACGCACCCGGGGTCGGCGCCCTCGGCCGGGAGGTGTTCGACATCGGCACCGCCGACCGCGCCGAGGACCTCGTCACCCGTCGCGCACGCCATTACCTGGCCACCGCGCACCCCTCTAGCATGGTCGCCGAGACGCCGTCCGGCGAGCTCGTCGCGGTCGCCCTGACCCGTCAGCTCGGGTCGCGGGTGTTCCTCGCGTGGGCGGCCGTCCGGGAGACCTTCCAGAACCGCGGCATCATGCGCGCCATGCTCGACGCGTTCCCGGCCGGAGCGCCCGGCCTGCAGCGCACGATCCTCTGTTCGACCGACCCGAAGGCCATGCGCCGGTACTCGCTGCTCGGCCTGCCGCTCCACCCCACCGTGTCCGCGTGCGGGATCCTGCGCCCCGGCGCCGTGCAGACACCGACCGGGGCGATCGAGAGCAGCGTCGCCGAGGCCGAGGCAGTGCTCGAGCCGATCGCCGAGGCGGTCCGCGGCTCGGGCTACGCGATCGACATCCCGCTGATGGATGCCCAGGGCGACCGCGCCCACGTGGTCGACGGTGCGGTCGCGATCCGCGCCGGCGGGATCGTCCGCGCGCTCGTGGCGCGCACGCCCGAGGCCGGTGCGCTCGCATTGCGCGCGGCGCTGGCCGCCGCGCCGTCCGGCGCCACGATCCACGTGAACCAGATGCGTGCGGGCCAGGACTGGGCGATCCGCGAGGCGCTCGCCGCGGGCCTGCCGCTCAGCCCGGACGGCCCGATCTTCAGCGATCCGCCGCTCTCGCCGCTGCACCTGCCCAACGGGTCGTGGTGCTGAGCGGCGCGCTCAGTTCTCGCTCGGGGCCTCGCCGAGGTTCAGCTCGCTGAGCTTCGCCCACCGCGGGTCGACGCCCGTGCTCGGCGACGGCTCGGGGGCACCGAGGTCGATCAGGGTGCGCTTGCAGAGCTCGCAGCGGCCGTCGGCCTCGTCCACGGGCGGCGCCATCGTGGCGGGGAGCTCGAGCACGAGGGTGTCGCGGAGCCAGTCCGCGAGCTGGAGCACGTCGACGTCGACGTAGGGGCTCGCGAGGTCGTCGTCCTCGGGTGACTCCTCGTCGTCCTCGTCGTGCGGACGGTCGATCTCGCGGATGTCGATCGTACGGTCGAGGGTGATCTGGTCGAGGCAGCGCAGGCACGTGCCCGACACGCCCGCCTCGGCGCGGAGCCGCAGGCTGTAGCCGCCACCGATCATCCGCGCGACGTCCACGACGACCGGCACGGTGCCGATCGTGTAGTCCTCGGTGCCGATCTTGACGGGTTCGACATCGACGTCGACTTCGGCGCGCGTGCCCTCGCCGGGGGCGAGGTGCAGGGCCCCGAGGTCGAGTCGACCTGGAGGTACTTCCATCGCTCCGACGCTACTCGGTGCTGGAGAGCTCGCGCTTGAGCACCTTGCCGGTGGCGTTGCGCGGAAGGGCGTCGAGGAAGACGATCTCGCGGGGCACCTTGTACCCGGCGAGGTGCGCCTTGACGTAGTCCTTCACACCCTGCGCGTCGATCTGCTCGCCGTCGCGGAGGACCACGAACGACTTGAGGGTCTGGCCCCACCGCTCGTCCGGGAT
>JAVHXX010000042.1:5368-14812 GCA_031119595.1 Patulibacter sp.
CGAGGAGGTCCTCGATCTCGCGCGGGAAGACGTTCTCGCCGCCCGTGATGATCATGTCGTCGTCGCGGCCGTCGATGAAGAGGCGGCCGTGCTCGTCGAGGTGGCCGACGTCACCGGACGACAGGAGCCCGTTGATGCGCTCCTTGTCGGCGCCGCCGGTGTAGCCCTCGAACGACAGCCCGGAGCGGATGAAGATGCGGCCGACCTCGCCCTGCGGAGCCTCGCGGCCGTCCTCGTCGAGGATCTTGAGGTCGGTCCAGCGGGTGGCGCGGCCCGCGGTGCCCGGCGCGTTGCGGAGGTCGTCCGGGGTGGCGATCGTCGCGATCGCGACCTCGGTGGAGCCGTAGAGGTTGTAGACGACGTCGCCGAAGAGGTCCATGGCGCGGCCGGCGAGGTCACCGGGGAGCGCCGAGCCGGAGACGGCGATCACGCGCAGCGAGGAGAGGTCGTACTTCGAGATGACCTCCGGGCCGAGCTCGACGATGCGCTGCAGCATCACCGGCACCACGACGAGGTTCTCGCAGCGGTAGCGCGCGATCCAGTCGAGGGTGCCTTCCGGGTCGAAGCGGCGGCGGACGACGGCGGCGCCGCCCAGCGATGACGTGAGGACCCAGTTCAGGAAGCCCCACGCGTGGAAGATCGGGGCGGCGAGCATCCACGAGTCGCCGGAGCGGTACGGGATCTGCTCGAGGAAGGCGGCGATCGGCTCGATGCTCTTCGGCGCCGGGCGCTGCGCGCCCTTCGGCGTGCCGGTGGTGCCGGAGGTGAGGATGATCTGGCGACCGGCGCGGGCCGGCGGATCGTGGTCCTCGTCGCTCGTGGTGTTGATCGCGTTGGCGAGGGTCGGGAAGGCCGGCTTCGCGGATTCGTCCTCGACCCACGAGAGGTTGCGCGGGGCGTCCATCGCGAGCTCGTCGAAGAGCGGGTTGAACTCCTCGTCGTGGACGATGAGCTTCACGTTCTCGCGCTCGCAGACCGCCTTGATCTGCGGGCCGGCGAAGGCGGTGTTCAGGAGGAGGACGTGCGCGCCGAGCTTGGCGAGGGCGACCGTGGCCTCGACGAAGCCGCGGTGGTTGCGGGCCATGAGCGCGACGACGTCGTCGGCCTTGACGCCCTCACGGGCCCACTTCCGCGCGACGGCGTTGGAGCGGAGATGGATCTCGCGGTAGGTGAGCTGGCCGCGCTCGTCGATCACGCCGATCGAGCTGGGCGACCGGATCGCGGCCGCCGTGAACGCACCGGCGGGACTGGTGCCCCATTCGCCGAGGGCACGGACCGCGCGGACACCACGATCGGGACGGCCGATGGTCGATCCGACCACGCCGGCGCGCGTCATGATGCGCGCCACGTGGAACTTGTCTGAGACCGTGCCGAGCATGGCGCGGAAGAATAGTGCTTCGCGCCCGCGCGAGGTCTGTGCGTTGGCGCGCGCTCCAAAAAGTGTAGGTGCGCTCCCTCACTCGACGGCGCGCGGGCCCGAGATCTCGGGGGTTTCGGCTGGCAACGGCGCGTGCGCGCCAACACCTCAGGCGGCGGCGCCGGCGGGTTGCAACAAGGTCACGACGCGGGCGGTGCAGGGCACGTCCTCGCTGCCCTGGATCTCGTACGTGATCTCGAAGACCACCTCGGTGAAGCGACGCCCACGGCGACGCACGCTCGCGACCGTCACGTGGCCGCGGACCGACGACCCGGACGGCACCGGGGCGGTGAAGCGGACCTTGTCGAGGCCGTAGTTGACCGCGGCTTCGACCCCTGTGAACTCCGCGACCTCGAAGGTGATCGCCGTGGAGAGGCAGAGGCTCAGGTACCCATGCGCGATGGTCGTCCCGAACGGGCCGTCCTTCGCCCGTTCGCGGTCGACGTGGATCCACTGCTCGTCGCCGGTGAGCGCGCCGAAGGCGTCGATCTTCTCCTGCGTGATGTGGTGCCACGAACTCGTGCCGAGAGGCACGCCGACGAGCTCGGCGAGTTCGTCGAAGTGCACGGTGCGCCGCGGCGCCGCGGTCGTCTCCGCGATGGTCGCGTCCTGGCTCATGCGCCTGCCTCCTGCCGGGTCAGCGGCGCCGGCTCCGGTTTGCGTTTGCCCCAGCGGGCGGTCTCCGCGAAGTCGACGAGCACGCCGAGGTAGTCGCGCAGGTACGGCACCGTGATGCCGCTTCCGGCGAGGAGTGCGGCCGTGGCCGGGTCGTCGAAGGCGCAGCGCACGTCGAAGTACGGCAGCAACGTGCCGGCCTGCTCGAGGGCGCGCCGGGCCTTCATGGCCTCGTCGGCCGGGAGCGCGTCGATCACCTCGACGAGGACCGCCGGATCGACGACGAACGCCGGTGGGCGGTCGAAGCGGGCGGCGGCCAGCTCGACGAACTCGCCGACGGTCGGGGCCTTCGGTCCGGAGACCAGCAGATGCGTGCCGCCGACCGGCTCACCGAGCAGGAGGGCCATGCCGTCGGCGACGACGTCGATCGGCACGAGGTCGACCGGGGCGTCGACCTGTCCGGGGGCCACGTTCATGAGGCCCTTCGCATAGGCGCGGAGCGGTCCGTAGATCACGTTGAACGACGTGGTCCAGCCCGTGTGCTGGTCGCCGACGACGATGCTCGGCCGCACGACCTGCGTCGGCAGGCCGCTCGCCGCGACGTGCTGCTCGGCCTCGAACTTCGACTGCTCGTAGGTGTTGCGGAAGGTCTGGCCGCGGTCGAGGTCCTCCGGGCCGAAGGGGCCCTCGTGCGAGCCCGCGACGAAGGCCGTGCTCACGTGCATGAAGCGGCGCAGGCCCGGCAGCGCCGCCGCGGCGTCCATGACGCGCTGCGTCCCGACGACGTTGATCGCGCGCTGCTCCTCGATCGGCAGGTCGAACGCGACCGACGCCGCGCAGTGGACGACCGTGTCGATGTCGGACGGGAGCGGCGGGAGCGGTCCCTCGGAGAAGTCTGCGCGGAGCTGGCGGACCCGGGGATGGTCGATCCCGAGCGACCGGCGCGTGATCGTGACGACGTCGCGGTCGGTGCCGTCGATGATCCGCCGCAGCACCTCGCCGCCGAGGAAGCCGGTCGCGCCGGTGAGCAGGATCGCCCCGGTCTCAGCGGGCAAGGGGAGCCCCCATCGCGTGCGCGCCGCCGTCGACATGCAGGATCTCGCCGGTGATCGCGCGGGCCGCGGGCGAGAGCAGGAAGTTCACGGCACTGGCGACCGGGCCGGCGTCGGCGACGTCCCAGCCCAGCGGGGCGAGCTGCTCCCAGGCGTCGCTGAGCTGGTCGAAGCCCGCGATGCCGCCGGCGGCGAGCGTCTTGAGCGGGCCGGCGGCGACGAGGTTCACCCGCACGCCGCGCGGACCGAGATCACGGGCGAGGTACCGCGCGACCGATTCGAGCGCCGCCTTCGCGACCCCCATCCAGTCGTAACTCGGCCACGCGACGGTGGCGTCGAAGTCGAGGCCGACGATGCTGCCGCCGTTCGGCGAGGCCTCCAGCAGCGGGAGCATCGCGGCGCTCAGCGTCTTCAGCGAGTAGGCGCTGATCTCGAAGGCGGTCGTGGCGCTCGACAGGGGCGCCCCGAGGAAGTCGCCACCGATCGCGTCGGCCGGGGCGAAGGCGACGGCGTGGAGGACGCCGTCGAGCGAGGGCCAACGCCGGCCGAGCTCGGCGGCGAGCGCGTCCATGTCGTCGGCGGAGGTGATGTCGAGCTCGAGCACCTCGGGCGGATCCGGGAGCGACTTCGCGGCGCGCTCGGTCATGCGGCGCGTGCGACCGAAGCCCGTGAGGACGATCTCTGCGCCGGCCTCCTGGGCCTGGCGGGCGACTTCCCAGGCGATCGAGCCCTTGGTGAGGACGCCGGTGATGAGGAGGCGCGGTGCCGCCGTGGGCACGGCGGCCTCGGCGGTCGGGACAGGGTGCGTCGTGGTGCTCACAGCGGGAGGTTCCTGGCCGGCTGGCCGGTTCGGTCACGGGTCTGGAGGAGGTCGAAGATCGCGGCGATCCGGCGGCGGGTGTCGCCGGGGAGGACCACGTCGTCGATGTGGCCGTCCGTCGCGGCCTTCGCGGCGCCGAGATGCTCGGCGGCGTAGGCGTCGGCGAGGACCGTGCGGTGGGCGGTGGGGTCGTCGGCGGCGGCGATCGCGCGCCGCTCGATGATCCCGACGGCCTGCGGTGCACCCATCACGCCGAGCTGCGCGCGCGGCCACGCGAACACGCCGTCGGCGCCGAGGCCCTTGGAGTTCATCGCGATCAACGCGCCACCGAACGCCTTGCGCAGGACCACGGTCACGCGCGGCACGGAGGCGTCGGCGAAGGCGTGGACGAGCTTGGCGCCGTGACGGATCACCGCGCCGCGCTCCTGGTCGGACCCCGGGAGGAAACCGGGGGTGTCGACGAGCACGATGAGCGGGATCCCGAAGAGGTCGCAGGAGCGCACGAAGCGGGCGGCCTTCTGCCCGGCATCGGCGTCGAGCACGCCCGAGAGCCAGTTCGGCTGGTTCGCGACCACGCCGACGGGGCGGCCCTCGAGGCGGCCCAGGCCGCAGACGACGTTGGGGGCCCAGGAGGGCGAGATCTCGAGCAGACGACCGCCGTCGAGAAGGCCTCCGACCACGTGGCGCACGTCGTAGACCTTGCGCGGGTCGTCGGGCACGGCGGCGCCGGGCGACTCGGAGCCGGCGCGCATCGGCGTGGCGACGCGAGCGGCCTCGCCGGCGCGCTGCGGGAGGTGGTCGAGGAGGGTGCGCGTGGTGAGGATCGCGTCGATCTCGGTGGGCGCGTCGAGGTGCGCGACGCCGTTGGCGCGGTGCACGCTCGGGCCGCCGAGTTCCGACGCCGTCACGTCCTCGCCGAGCACCTCGCGGACGACCGACGGGCCGGTGAGGAACATCGCCGCGCGCGGCGCGAGGACGACGAAGTCGGTGAGCGCGGGGCCGTAGGCGCCGCCACCCGCCGCAGCGCCGCAGACGACGGAGATCTGCGGCACCACGCCGGACAGGCGTACATGCCCGGCGAAGATCCGGGCATAGCCGTCGAGCGAGTCGAGTCCTTCCTGGAGTCGAGCCCCGCCCGATTCGACGAATCCGACCAGCGGCACGCGTGCGCGCTCCGCCACCCGGATCGCCTCCACGACGGTGTCCGCGTGGGTCTGTCCCAGGGAGCCGCCGAGGAAGGTGCCGTCCTGTGCGTAGGACACGACCTGGCGGCCGTCGACCATGCCGACCGCGGCGAGCACGCCGTCGCCGTCGACCGCGCGGTCGCCCATGCGCCGCGAGCGCGCCTGCGTGCGGAGCAGGTGGATCGATCCGTGGTCGTAGAACGTCTCGAGCCGTTCGAGCGCGGTGAAGCGCTCGTCGGGCCGGGCGGCGACGGCGAGGGTGGTCATGCGGACTCCATGCAGAGGACGACGTTGTGGCCGCCGAACCCGAACGAGTTGCTCAGGGCGACGGGCCGTTCGGCGGCGAGTGGCCGCGCGGTGTCCGGGACGTAGTCGAGGTCGAGGACCGGGTCGCGCTGGGCCCAGCCGAGGGTCGGCGGGGCGACGCGGTCGCGGAGCGCGAGGATCGTCGCGACCGCCTCGACGGCGCCGGCGGCGCCGAGCAGATGCCCGATCGCGGACTTCGTCGACGACACGGGGACCGCGGCGGCGAGCGAGCCGAGCGCCCGCTTGATCGCGGCCGTCTCGGCGGCGTCGTTCATCGGCGTCGACGTGCCGTGCGCGTTCACGTAGGCCACGTCGGACGGCTCCCGGCGGGCGTCGGCCAGCGCGGCGGTCATCGCCTTCGCGGCCTGCTCGCCGTCCTCGCGCGGCGCGGTGAGGTGGTGCGCGTCGCCCGTGGAGGCGTAGCCGGAGAGCGTGCCGAGGATGGTCGCGCCACGGGCCTCGGCGTGCGCGCGGGACTCGAGCACGAGGATGCCCGCGCCCTCCCCCATCACGAAACCGTCGCGGCGCAGGTCGAACGGACGCGACTCGCCGGTGTCGGAGAGCGCGTCGAGCGCGCGGAAGGCGGCGAGCGCCATCGGCGTGATCGCCGCCTCGGCGCCACCCGTGACGATCACGTCGGCGTCCCCGAACTGGATCGTGCGCATCGCCATGCCGATGGCGTGGGCGCCGGCGGCGCAGGCGCTCACGACACCGAAGACGGGGCCGCGGAGGTCGTGCCGCATCGACACGGCGGCCGGTGCGGCGTTGCTCATCATGAGCGGCACGGCCAGGGGCGAGACGCGCTCGCCACCGCGGTCGAGATAGACGCCGTAGTTCTCCTCGATCGTCGAGAGGCCGCCGATGCCGGTGCCGACGATGCAGCCGAGGCGCTCGCGCTCCAGTTCACCGAGGTCGGCCTGCGCGATCGCCTCCGCGGCGGCCGCGAGGGCGACCTGCGTGAAGCGGTCGGCGCGGCGGGCGTCCTTGCGACTGAGGAAGTCGGCCGGGTCGAAGTCCGCGCAGGGCGCGACGCCATCGGCGAAGCCCGTGCGGCCCGCGAGCCAGCCACCGTGGAGGGCCTCGGCCCCGACGCCCAGCGGCGTGATCGCACCGAGCCCGGTGACGACGACCTCCGGACGCCTCATGCCCGGCGGGCCTCGACGACCGCGATGACGTCGGCGACGGTCTTGATCTCCTTGAGGTCCTTCGTCTCGAGCTGCACGCCGAGCTCCTCGTCGACGACCTGCGCGAACTCGGCGAGGTCGAGCGAGTCGATGTCGAGGGTGTCGAGGGTGGCCTCCGGCGTGACGTCGCCGTCGGTGCCGAGGCCTTCGAGGGTGGTGATTACGAACTGATCGGTGGCGGTGGTGCTCATGGTGGGCTCCTTCATGGGTCAGGCGGCCATTCCGCCATCGACGAACAGGGTGGATCCGGTGACGTAACTGGCGGCCGGGGAAGCGAGGAACGAGACGGCGGCGGCCACCTCGGCGGGAGTGCCGGCGCGGCGCATGGGCACGCGGCCGACGGCCTCCGGTGGGAGGTCCGCGGTCATGTCGCTCGTGATGAGGCCCGGGGCGACGGCGTTGAGCGTGATCCCGCGCTGCGCGACCTCGGCGGCGATCGTGCGGGTCATGCCGATGAGGCCCGCCTTCGCGGCGGCGTAGTTCGCCTGGCCCGGGTTCGCGAAGGGGCCGACCACCGAGGCGATCGACACGATCCGACCGAAGCGCGCCTTGACCATCGGCCGCAGCGCGGCGCGGGTCAGGCGGAAGGCCGCGCTGAGGTTCGTGGCGATCACGTCGTCCCAGGCGTCGTCGGAGAGCATGAGCGTGAGAGCGTCGTCGGTGATGCCGGCGTTGTTCACGAGGCCGAGCACGGGCCCGAGCTCCGCGGCGGCCGCGAGCAGCCCGGCGGCGGCGCCGGGTGCGGCGACGTCGCCCGGTACGGCGAGCGCGTGGCCGCCCGCGGCGGTGATCGACTCGACCACGGCCTGCGCGGCGGCTTCGCCGGCGCGGTAGCCGACGGCCACCTGCCACCCGTCCGCGGCGAGCTGTGAGGCGATCGCGGCTCCGATGCCGCGCGAGCCGCCGGTCACGAGGATCGTCGCCCCGTCGGGCAGCGAGGTCGTGGTCGGTGCGGTCACCATGTGAGTACCCCGGCGCCCCAGCAGAAGCCCGCACCGCAGGCGCCGAGGAGCACCCGCGAGCCGGAGGTCAGGCGGCCGTCGGCGCGGGCCGCGGCGAGCGCGAGCGGCAACGAGGCGGCGTTCGTGTTGCCGACCGTGTCGATCGCGTCGACGACGCGGGCGGGGTCGACGCCGAGCCGGTCGGTGACCGAGGCGAGGATCCGGCGGTTGGCCTGGTGGTAGACGAAGAGGTCGATGTCGTCGACCCGGAGGTCGGCGGCCTCGAGGGCCTCGAGCGTGACGTCGTGCATGCTGGTGACCGCGCGGCGGTAGGTGGCGAGGCCGTCCATGTGGACCTGCGCGGTGGCGCGCGGGATCGACACGAGACCGGCGGCGTCGCCGTCGGCGCGCAGCACGACCGGGCCGACGCTGCCCATGCCGTCGACGCCGAGGACGACCGCTCCGGCGCCGTCGCCGAAGATCGGCGCGGTGCCGGGATCGTCCGGGTCGGTGAAGCGACTCATGGCGTCGGCACCGATGACGAGCGCGATATCGGCGCGGCCTGCCTCGATCACCGCGGAAGCAGAGGAAACCGCGGCGAGGAAGCCGGTGCAGGCCGCACCGAGGTCGTATGCGCCCGGGTGTCCCGACCCGAGTTGTGCGGCGACGAGTGGCGCCAAGTTGGGGAGGATGTCGTCGGCGCCGGTGGTGGCGGCGACGATCAGGTCGACCGTGCAGGCCTTCATGCCGGCGTCGGCGAGCGCGGCACGCGCGGCCTCCGCGGCGAGCATCGACAGCGACTCGCCGCCCGCGAGATGGCGGCGTTCACGGACGCCGGTGCGCGGCTCGATCCAGCCCTCCTCGACCCCGAGGCGGGCTTCGATCTCGGCGTTGCCGACCACCGTGGACGGAAGGGCGGTGCCGACGCCGAGGATCGACGCGGTCCGGAGGCGTGGCCGCGGCGGCGTGAGCGTCGCCAGCGGCTCGGGGCCGAACTCAAGCCAGGACATCGCTGCCCACCGGGTCGAAGATCTGGGGCGCGGCGAGCGTCTGGTTGACGAGACCGGTGAGCACGGTGCCCGGCCCCACCTCGCCGTACCGCTCGACGCCGGCGGCCTCCATCGCCAGGGCGATCTCACGCCAACGGACCGGCGCGGTGAGGGCTTCGGCG
This sequence comes from Patulibacter sp., assembly GCA_031119595.1. Lineage (GTDB taxonomy): Bacteria > Actinomycetota > Thermoleophilia > Solirubrobacterales > Solirubrobacteraceae > JAGIBJ01. Next base: position 14,059 of record JAVHXX010000042.1, read on the forward strand.
AGCTGGCGCTGCGGGTCGGTGAACGGTGCGGCGGTGGCGCAGCAGTACACCGGCACGGCCGGCGCGGCGAAGTCGACCTCGGCGAGCGTCGCGGCGAAGGCCGCGGCGGCCTCGGCCATCAGCGGTGAATGGAAGGCTCCGGTCACCGGGAGGCGCCGGGCCTTCAGCCCGCGTGCCTTGGCGACTGCGATCGTCGGGTCGACGAGCTCGGCGGCGCCGGAGAGGACCACCTGGCCGGGAGCGTTGTCGTTGGCGACGACGAGGCCGTGGTCGGCGGCCAGCTCGGCGGCGCGGTCGGGGTCGCAGCGCACGACGACCATGCCGCCGGCGGTCGCCTCGCCCATGAGGCGGCCGCGCTCCACGACGAGCCGGAGCCCGTCCTCGAGGCTCAGCGCACCGGCGGCGGTGAGGGCGGTGAGCTCCCCGAGCGAGTGGCCGCCGAAGGCGGCGGCGTCGCCGGGCGCGTCGACCCGGCGCAGGCGGGCAAGGCTCGTGCAGAAGATCGCGGGCTGGGCGAACCTGGTGTTCTCCGCGGCCCGCGGGAACGGGTCCTCGCCGACGGCGGCGATGCACGCCTCGAGGAGGTCCGGGGCGAGCGCCTCGACCTCGGCGCGGTCGTCGTCGGTCTGACTGCCTTGGCCGGGGAAGAGGAGCGCGAACACGTTTCCGACCCTGGACGCGTGTCACCCGCCTGGGAAGGCCTCACCGGGCACCGACCCCCCGTTCGGGGGGACAACCGAGGACGGGTGGGGGG
>JAVHXX010000610.1 GCA_031119595.1 Patulibacter sp.
GGTCGAGGTCGGCGCTGGGCGTGACGACGATCGCGTTCTTGCCGCTCGTCTCGGCAGTCAGCGGCAGGCCGGCACGCCACCAGCGGAAGGACCGTGCGGTGTCGGCGGAGCCCGTCAGGATGATGCGGTCGACGGCGGGGTGCGCGATGAGGTCACGGCCGAGTTCGTCCTCGTCGAGGTCGACGAGCTGCAGCAGGGAGTGCGGCACACCGGCGTCCCAGAGCACGTCGGCGAGCAGGGCGCCGCACCGCTTCGCCTCCGGCGCGGGCTTGAGGACGACCCCGCTGCCCGCGGCGAGAGCAGCCAGCACACCACCGGCGGGGATCGCCACGGGGAAGTTCCACGGCGGGACGACCACGGTCAGCCGCGGCGGGACGTAGCGCGCGCCGTCACCGTCGAGCACGGCGAGGTGTCTGGCGCTCTCGGCGTAGTGGTGCGCGAAGTCGATCGCCTCGCTGACCTCGGCGTCGGCCTCGGACAGGGCCTTGCCCGTCTCCGCCGCCATCACCTCGATGAGGTCGGCCCGCCGGGTCTCGAGCTCGTGGGCGATGAGGTCGAGGAGCTCGGCGCGGTCGGACGGGTCCTGCCGGCCCCAGTTCACGCCGGCCTGCGCGGTGCGGGCGACGATGCGCTCGAGCTTGGAGCGGTCGGCGACCTTCGCGCCGCGGATCGTCTGCGCGCCGAGCTGCGACCGCGGCACCCGGCGGAGCACGTCGAGCGCCCACTCGCGATTGGCCGCGAGTGCTGGGTCGGTGTCCGGGACGTTCGCGAAGGCGTCCCGGTGCACGGGTTCCCCGAGCGGCGCGCTGCGGTCCTGCGTGCGGTTCGTGGCGGGGACCGGCTCTGCGGCGTCGAGCGCCCGGACCGAGGCGAGCCACCGGCCGTGCTCCCGTTCGAAGACGCTCTCGTCGTGGTCGATCTCCGCGGCGCTCGCGATGAAGTTCTCGGGGCTCGCGCTCTCCTGCAGCCGACGGGCGAGGTACGCGATCGCGGAGTCGAACTGGTCCGGCTGCACGACCGGCGTGTAGAGCAGCACCTGCCCGACGTCCGCACGGACGGCGTCGGCGTGGGTCGAGGCCATGCCGAGGAGCATCTCGACGTCGATCCCGTCGGTGACCCCGCGGCGCTGGGCGAGCACCCACGCGGTGGCGAGGTCGAACAGGTTGTGCCCGGCGACGCCGATGCGCACCGCGTCGATCCGCTCGGGCGTCAGCGCGGCGTCGAGCATCCGGAGGTACGCGGTGTCGGTCTCCTGCTTCGAACCCCACGTCGCGAGCGGCCACTCGTGCAGGATCGCGTCGACCCGCTCCATCGCGAGGTTGGCGCCCTTGACGAGCCGGACCTTGATCGGTGCACCGCCCCGTGCACGCCGCTCCTGCGCCCACGAGGTCAGGGACTCCAGCGCCCCGGGCGCATCGGGCAGGTACGCCTGCAGGACGATGCCGGCCTCGAGCCCGAGGAACTCGTCGCGGTCGAGCAGCGCCCGGAACACGGCGAGCGTGACGTCGAGGTCGCGGTACTCCTCCATGTCGAGGTTGATGAACTTCGCCGGGCGACCCTCGGCGAGCGGAGCGGCGGCGAGGCGGTACAGCGGGACGAGCCGGTCGACCACCCGCTCGACCGTCTGGTCGAACGCCCACATCGACATCTGTGGGACGACCGAGCTCACCTTGATCGAGACGTAGTCGACGTCGTCGCGCGCGAGCAGGTCCATCGTCCCCTGCAGCCGCCGGTCGCTCTCAGCGCTGCCGAGCACGGCCTCACCGAGGAGGTTCACGTTGAGCCGGGTGCCGGGCCCGCCGACCTTGGCGAGCGCGGGTCCGAGCTTCGCGGGCGTCGCGTCGATGACGAGGTGCCCGGTCATGCGTCGCAGGATCTTCCGCGCCGTGGGGACGACCGCCCACGGGGCCATCGTCGCGAAACCGCCGCCGAGCGTCACCGCACCGCGGAGGTACCAGGCGAGGAAGTCCGGGACGTCCCGGCTGACCTGCTCGAGGTTCCGTGCGGCGACCCGCGGGTCTTCCGGCCGGATGACCTTGTCGACGAACCCCCGAGTGAAGTCGAGCCCCTGCTCGTCGCGGAGGACGCCCGCGAGACGGGCGGCACCGGCGTCCGGCTTCGCCCCGGCGGACGCCGCCAGCCACCGCCGCACGAGGGCGACGGCGTCGGCGGTGCAGTCCTGCAGTCGGGCGCTCGGCATGCTCCGATCGTAGGCCTCGCCACCGACTCCACCTCGGAGCGAGCCGTGTGCGCACACCGAGTCGTCTGGGCGGGACCCGGTCATCCGAGCGGATGATCATCGCGGCGAACGGGTCCGAGGTGGATACGCTGGCGCAATGCCGAACGAGGGGGCCGGAGGCCACGACTGGGCCACGTGGGACGCCTACCACGACGTGTGGCGACGACTCGACCGAGCGCTGGACCACGCGGTGCAGCAGGGGGCCGGGATCTCGATACCGGAGTTCGAGATCCTCATCGGGCTCCACCGCGAGCCGGAGCACCGGTTGCGTGTGCGCGACATCGCCGCGGGCATCGGGTGGGAGAAGTCCCGGGTGAGCCACCAGGTCACGCGCATGGTCGCGCGCGGGCTGGTGGAGCGGGCGGACTGCCCGACGGACGGCCGCGGCAGCTGGGTCGAGATGACCCCGGACGGTCGTCGCGCGGTGCTCGCGGGCATCCGTGCGCACACGGGTGCGCTCGAGGACCTGTTCTGGAG
>JAVHXX010000611.1 GCA_031119595.1 Patulibacter sp.
GTGGGATGATCCGCCCATGAGCGACTTCACCCTCATGGGCGTGCTCAACGTGACCCCGGATTCGTTCAGCGACGGCGGCTCGTGGCTGGACCCGGCCGCGGCGGTCGCGCACGGCCTGCAGCTGGTCGACGAGGGCGCGCGGATCATCGACGTGGGTGGCGAATCGACGCGGCCCGGCGCCGAGCCCGTCGACGCGGCCGAGGAACAGCGACGCGTCGAACCCGTGATCCGGGACCTCGCCGCGCGCGTGCCGGCGGGCGTGGTGCTCTCGGTCGACACGATGAAGGCGTCCGTGGCGGAGGCAGCGATCGCCGCCGGCGCCACGTACGTCAACGACGTCACCGGCCTGCGCGGCGACCCGGACATGGCGCGCGTCGTCGCCAGCCACGGCCACGTGCGTACCTGCCTCATGCACATGCTCGGCGAGCCGCGCACCATGCAGGACGCCCCGCACTACGACGACGTCGTCGGCGAGGTCGTCGCGTTCCTGCGCGAGCGCATCGGCGCCGCCGAGCGGGCCGGCATCTCCCCCGACCGCATCGACCTCGACCCCGGCATCGGATTCGGCAAGAAGATCGAACACAACCTGCGACTGATCAAGCACCTCGACGCGATCGTCGCGATCGGCCACCCGGTGATCCTCGGCACCTCCCGCAAGGGCATGCTCGGCACGATCACGGGCCGCACCGACCCCGCCGACCGCGATGTCGCCAGCACCGCCACCGCCGTGCTCGGCTACCAGCGCGGCGTGCGGGCGTTCCGCGTCCACAACGTCGCCGCGCACCGCGACGCGCTCCTCGTCGCGCACGCCGTGCTCGGCGCCCGCTGATCGACCGCGGGGCGCGAAGCCGTCGGTAGGGTCTGCCCGGCGCATGGCCAGCCTGCCGAACACCCCGCCGGCCAGGACGCCGCACCTCGTCGCCTGGCGCATGCTCTACCTCGTCGTCCAGGCGGGTTCCAGCATCGCCGTCGCAGCGCTCGTGTCCTCGGCGACGTCGGCCGCGACCGCCAGCGCGTTCCTCGTGGCGCAGGGCACCGTCGTCGCCGTTCAGACCATCGCCGACCTCGGCCTCTCGCAGTCCGCGACCACCTGGCTCGCGAACGCCCGCGAACAGGACCCGGACACGGGTGGCGAGCTGACCGCGGCGCTGCTCGCCGGGGCCCTGCGCACCGCGCTGCTCGCGACCGTCGCGGTGGCAGCCAGCGGACTGCTCCTGCTCGGCGAGCCCGGCGTCTCCGGCGCCCTGCTGCTCTGCGCGCCGCTCGCCGGCTGCGCACTCGTGATCGCCGCCCTCGACGGCACCCTGCGATCCACCGGAGACATCCGCACGCCCGTCCGGCTCGCGGTCTGCTCGAGAACCGGGATGTTCGCCGGGACGGCAGTGGGCGTCGTCCTCAGCGACAGCGCCGCCGTCATCGCCCTCGCATGCTCGGCCACGACGGTCCTGGCGACCGGTCCGGCGATCCGCCGCCTGTGGCTCGGGCGGGCCCGCCGCGACGTCTGGCGCCGCCACCGCCGCGCCGTGCTCGCCGCCTGCCTCCCGATCGGCGCGAGCCAGCTGGCGGTCGTGATGACCGCGCGCATCACGACGCCCCTCGCCGCGGGCGTCGCCGGGGTCACGGTGGCCGGCGCCTTCGAGATCGCGTGGCGACTGTTCCAGGTCAGCCAGTACGCCCTCGGCGGCCCACTCACCGCCCTCGCACCACGGATCGCGGTCGAGCAGGCCCGCGGCGAGCGCCACACGCTGATCCGCTCGCTGCTGGTCGCGGCCGCGCTCGGCACGCTGGCGATCCCCGTCACGTACGTCGTGGCGCCGTTCGTCTCCGATCTCATCGCGGGCGACCTCAGCGACCCGACCACGGACGCGCTGCGGATCCTGGCCGTCGCCGTGCCGTTCAGCCTGGTGATCCTGCCGTCGAGCTTCGTGCTGGCCTCCCGCAGCGCCACGCATCGCTGGACGCTCGCCGGCGCCTCGGCCCTCGGCGCCGTCACGAACGTCGCCCTCACCGTCGCGATCCCGGTCACCCACTTCAACGTCGCCGTCGGCCCGACCGCCGGGTCGATCGTCTCGGGCGTGCTGCTCACGTACGCCGCACTCCGACCGGACGGCGCGACGCTTCCGGCCGACCACGATGCCGCCGCCTCGTCCGACCGGGCGTCGGCGGCCGACGAGGCACCGCTCGGCACACCGGCGTCAGGCTGACGCCGCCCGCGAGCCGGCCACGGCAGCGAGCAGGCGTTCCGCCTCGATCGCGAGGTGGTCGGGCCTCGACCGGGCGACCGCCGCCCGCACCACCGCGACGTTCGCGGCCCGCCCCGCGGGGTCGTCGAGCAGCGCGAGCACGGCGGCTGCCGTCGCGGCCGCCCCGTCGCTGCCGCGCAGCTCGAGGTCGAAGGCGTCCATCACCCACTGCGGGGCGACGACCGCGCACCCGGCGACCGCGGCCTCCAGGACCTTGTTCGGCGCGCCGGTCCCACCCTCGAGCGGCGCGACCGCCACGGTCGCGTCGCGCAGGGCGGCGTGCATGTCCGGGACGTCGGAGAGGAGTTCGACCCCGGCCACCGGCGGCAGGGTCGCCGCCGCGCGGCCGACGACCCGCACGCGCGCATCCGGACGAACCGCCCGGACGAGCGGCAGCACCTCCGCGACGAGCACCTCGTACGCGGCCCGATTCGGCGGGTACTGCATGTTCCCCGAGAGGACCACGT
>JAVHXX010000612.1 GCA_031119595.1 Patulibacter sp.
GGGCGGCGATCAGCCGGGCGACGACCAGCAGGACCGGGGTCGGGTCGATCGCCGGACGGGTGCGGCGCAGGCGGCGCAGCGTGGCGCCCGCGGCCGCGACGGCCCGGACCACGCGGCGGTGCCCGCGCATGAGGAGGGCGAGGCCGCCGGCGAAGAGCGCGGCGGCGGGGACGGCCCAAAGGCCACCGTTGCCGAACACGCCTTCGAGGCCGCCCGGGTGGCCGGTGGCGAGGAAGCCCTCGAGCGTCTCCTGCGTGGAGTAGACCGCGACCAGGGCGAGCGTGGCGACGAGCCACAGACGGCGGGTGCGCACGGCCCACTCGGGCTCGGAGCCGCGCCAGTGGTCGGCGAGGCGCCCGAGGTACGCGCCGACCGCGGACGCGATCAGCACGATCAGCAGCGGGCCGAGGGCGCCGAGGTAGGCGTGCCCCTCGGCGCGGAGGACCTCACCGGTGTTCGTGCCGTAGGCGAGCAGGAACCGCAGGTGGTGCACGCCGAGCACCGCCAGCGGAAACGCGGCGATCCCGAGGTAGGTGGATGAACGACGGCGCAGCACGATCGGAGACCGCGCCGGATCCTACAGCGCTGTAACCAGCGGCGGCCCGCCCAGGTGGGTGCGCGGTGAACCGGAGCAGACCGTCCGGCGCGGCCTGTCGCCGACCGTGCACGACCCCGATACGGTGCGGCGCGCGCAACTTCCTGTCACAGGGATGCGCGCTCGCGCGATGAGTGGTCAGAGCGCCCGCCCGTGCCCCTCGTCCCGTCCGACATCTCCCGGCTCTACGCCGCCCACGCCCGCGAGCTCGTCGCGTACTTCGCCCGTCGCACCTACGACGGCGAGGTCGCCGTCGACCTGACCGCGGAGACGTTCGCCGCCGCCTTCACCGGGCGCGCGCGGTTCGTCGGCCGCACCGACGAGGACGCGATGCGCTGGATCTACGGCATCGCCCGCAACCAGCTCGCGCAGTTCTTCCGCGACGGCCGGGTCGAGCGCACCGCGATGGCGAAGCTCGGCGTGGAGCGGCGCGACCTCACCGAGCCCGAGTACGAACGCATCGAGGAGCTCGCCGAACTCGACGGCGTCCGCCGTCGGGTCGCCTCGGAGCTGTCGGCGATGCCCGAGGACCAGGCGCGGATCCTGCGCCTGCGGGTGGTCGACGAGCTGGGCTACGACGAGATCGCCGAGCAGCTCGACATCAGCGAGACGACGGCCCGCGCGCGGGTGTCGCGAGCGCTGCGCGGCCTGGCCGTGCGCCTGGAGCCCTTCATGCCCGCCGAGGAGGCGGCCAGCCGTGCCTGACCCGACCACCTTCCACGACCTCCCGATCCTCGGCGAGCTCGGCCTCGCGCTCGACGAGGCGATGACCCGCGAGACGGCGACCGCCGGCACGGCCGGGACGGTCTCGTCGATCACGGCCGCCGCGGGCGACATCCCCGGCGGCGGGGTACCGGCAGGCGCCCCGCGCCGCGCGCGCTGGTGGCGCCGGCCCGGTCCGCTCCCGGCGATCGTCGTCGCGCTGCTGCTCGGCGGGCTCGGTACGAGCACGGCCGCCGCGACGCTCACCGTCCTGCGCGGATCGCCGATCCCGGTGCCGCGCAAGGCCGACGTCCAGCCGCTCATGACCCCGAAGACCGGCACCGCGACCGTGCTGCCGGTCCGCGCGCCGCATCTCGGGGCCGGGGCGCCGTTCGCGCTGCGCACGAGCCGCAGCGAGACCGGCCTGACCTGCGTCACCGTGGGCCAGTCGTCACGCGGCCGCTTCGGGATCACCGGCACCGACGGCCACTTCCGCGAGCTGCCGGGCGCGATCGTCAACGGGTGCGGCCAGCTCGGCACCGACCGCCCGGCGGCCCTCGGCGCACGCGTTTTCGAGGACCGCCACTACGCCGCCGTGCGCAGCGTCGTCTACGGCGTCGCGGGGACCGACCTGCGCCGTGCCGAGATGCAGGTGCGCGGAGCGTGGTCGCGGATCCCGGCGACGGACGGGGCGTTCGTCGCGGCCGTCCGCGGGTATCCCGAGGACTCGGCGCTGCGGGTGCGGCTCACGTACGCGAGCGGCAAACGGGTCGAGTACCCGCTGGGCATCTCGTACAGCACGGTCACCGACCCGAGCGGGCCGGCCTGGCGGTTCGACGTCGGCGGGCAGGGCGGCATCGCCCGGCTCTGCCTCGGCCTCGGGGCGTTCCGGCCGAGCGCCACCACCGCGCGCGGCCCGCAGATCTGCGGGCAGACGAAGGGCCCGCGCAACGGCACCCTCCTGAAGCCGTACATCCTGTCGATCCGGACCCTCCACCCCGGCGAGACGGGCGGCCCGCCGAACGACATCGTGCCCGGCGGCCGATGGGCCTGGAAGAACGTCGGCGCCCGCACGGTCATCTCCGGCATCGTCGACCGGGCCCGCATCGCGAACGTGCTCATCACCGCCGGTGGCGCCCGGCATGACGCGAACCTCCAGCCCGGCGGCGGTTTCGTCGCGGTGCTGCCCGGCAGCGTGCCCGCCAGCTCGGCGCGGGTCACGTTCGTGCCGAAGCACGGGCACCCGTCCACGCTCGACCACGACGCCAACCTCGCCTCCCAGATCGGAGACCACCGATGACCCGCCCCGCACGCCTCGCCGCGGGCGCGGCCGCCGACGGCCTCCCGGTCGGCATCCTCGCCGCGCTCGCGAGCCCCCGCGGCGGCGCCCAGGCCAGCGGCGCCGCCA
>JAVHXX010000043.1 GCA_031119595.1 Patulibacter sp.
TCCTGCGGACCATCGCCCCTACCACGCCTCCGCAGATCTTCGACGTCGATCTGGCCTCCGCGGAGGTCTCGTTCACGCGGTCGGGACTTCGCGCCGACGGCGCGATCGTCGGCTCGTTCGGCTACGGGTTCCCGTCGTTCGGCCTGGGGACCACGGCGGTCGACGGGTGGGCGGACCATCCGACCGCCACCGGCGTCACGACGATCCCCGCCAGCGGCACCGAGGGGTTCACGTGGTTCGGTCTCTTCAGTCTCGGCCAGCTCGTCACCGGCGTGGACGGCTTCGACTGGGGGCTGGCCGAAGATCAACGACCGGAGATCGTGAGCGGCCCGGCCACCCGGCTCGTCGCCCTCGACGACACCGGGCAGGTGATGCGGTCGGTGTTGCTGAGCAGCACGGTCAGGCCTTCGACGATCGTGCCGACGGGGCGTGGGGTCCGCGTCGTCGCGATGTCCGCCACGGCGAAGGTGGCGACCTCGGTCCTCGACGAGCGCGGGCATACGCTCGCGCGGATCGCCGGACCGATCCGTTACGGCGACGCCGCCATCGGACTGCCCGACGGCTCGGTCGTGCTCGAGGGATCCGGAATCCCGAAGCGGGGCGCCTCGGCGGTCGTGCGGTTCCGGCGGGTGTCCGCGTCAGGTCGGGTCACCACCTGGCGCCCGGGATTCAAGGTCGATGCGAAGGCGCCCTGGCCGACGCCGCTCGGCGCCACGGCGCACGGCGTCCTCTACGGCACGGCGCTCGACCCGTTCCTCGACGGCGGCACGCCGACCCTCACGCTTCGCACCACCGACGGCCACACGTTCCGGCGGACGGCGGCCGAGCTCGGCGTCGCCCGCTCGCCCGACTGCATCACCCGCGGAGAGGGCTTCCAGCTCCAGGAGTTCGCGGGTCCCTCCGGGCCGACGGTTCGCCTCGACTGCGTGTTCGACGCGGGCCGTGACTACGTGCCGGTGCAGTCGACGCTGATCGGCCTCGACGACGACCTGCGCGTGCAGTGGAAGCGCGACATCCCGAACTACTTCGGCGCCGCAACGGAGAGCGGTGGGCCGGCCGGCGATCCGATCGTGGGCCCGAACGGCACGCTGCTCTACGGCCAGGAAGCAATCCGCGGTCAGCAGCAGTTCCTCGATCTCTACTCGGCGGTCGTCCCGAAGGCGTCGCCCGTCTACCGCGGCAAGGTGCTGGGCGTCGCTCGCGACGAGCATGGCGTCCCGGTCGTCCGTATCCAGTGTCGTCACGCGGAAGGGCGGGTCTGCGCAGGCGAGGCCGACCTCCTCGCGGGCGGCCGGGTGGTCGCGACGGCTCGGTACGGGCTCCTGGCGCGGCTCGGCACGAGGGCGGCCGTCGCGGCGCGCCACATCGGCGTGGCAGGGGTGAAGGGCAAGCTCGGCGTGCGCCTGCGACCGCTGGCGTAGTCCGGGGCGCCCCGGCGGCGGCGCGCGGGCGTCAGCGCGTAGCCTGGAGGGTCGATGGCCCCTGCGATCTCCGTCAACGGCACCGAGCGCGACGATCTCCCGGCCGGCCTCACCGTCGCCGACCTCGTCGTCGCCCACGGGCTGCCCGCCGAAGGGCGTGGGGTGGCGGTCGCCGTCGACGGCGAGGTCGTGCCGCGTGGGCAGTGGCCGCAGGTCGTGATCCCCGAGGGCGCGCAGGTCGAACTCGTCCAGGCGATCCAGGGTGGCTGACCAGGTGACGCAGACGGGGCAGCACCAGGTGCCCGCGGTGTCGCCGCTGGTGATCGCCGGCGAGACGCTCGCCTCGCGCCTGATCCTCGGCACCGGGGGCTTCGACCGCATGGACGAGCTCGCGGCCGCGTGCGCGGTGAGTGGCACGTCGATGGTGACCGTGGCGATGCGACGGGTCGACCCGTCGCAGCAGGGCTCCCTCATCGACACCCTCGACCGCGCCGGCGTGCGGATCCTCCCGAACACCGCTGGCTGCTTCACCGCGCGCGAGGCCGTGCGCACGGCCGAGCTGGCCCGCGAGGCGCTCGAGACGAACTGGGTCAAGCTCGAGGTCATCGGCGACGACCGCACCCTCCTCCCGGATGCCGCCGAGCTCCTCGACGGCGCCGAGCAGCTCGTCGCGCGGGGCTTCACGGTGCTGCCGTACGCCACCGACGACCCCGTACTCTGCCGCCGCCTCGAGGACGCCGGCTGCGCGGCCGTGATGCCGCTCGGGTCTCCGATCGGCTCGGGCCGCGGCATCGCGAACCCGATCAACATCGCCCTGATCGCGGAGCAGGCCGGGGTCCCGGTCGTGCTCGACGCGGGCATCGGCACCGCTTCGGAGGCCGCGCAGGCGATGGAGCTCGGCTGCGACGCCGTCCTCCTCGCGACCGCCGTGTCGCGCGCGGCCGACCCGGTCCGGATGGCCGCGGCGATGCGCGCCGGCGTGGAGGCCGGGTGGCTCGCCCACGGGGCCGGCCGCATCCCGATCCGCACCTGGGCGCGCGCGTCGACCACGCCGGAGGGCATGGCCGACCTGGCCTGACGCCCCGGCCCGGAGCGCTGTCACGTGGCACGCGCGCGGATCTCTGCCAGAGTGGTGCGCGATGGAGGGCACCGAGGAACGGATCCTGACCCTGCTCGACGCGTTCGAGGTCGCCTGGTCGGGCCCGAGTGCCCTGGCCTTCGGCGTGGTGCTCGCCCCCGACGGCCACTACGAGGATCCGCTCCTGCGCGGGCCGCTCCGTGGGCCCGAGCGCGTCGCCCAGCACGCCGCGCGGATGCGGGTGGCGTTCCCGGATCTCGTCTTCGAGCGCAGCGGCCCGCCGATGGTCGGCGGCTCGCTGATCTCCCAGGGCGTGCGCCTGCGCGGCACGCACCGCGCCGAGATCGGCAACGTCCCGTCGACCGATAAGGAGGTCGACCTCCACGCGGTCATCGTCGCCGGCATCGCGACCTCCGGCGTACGCCTCGCGCGCGTGCGCATCTTCTTCGACCGCTACGACGCGGCCGTGCAGCTCGGCGTGCTCCCGCGCCCGCGCTCGATCGCCGAACGCGCGCTCCTCGCCCTGCGGGGCTTCGGCCTGCCGCGGCTGCCGTAGGCGGCGGGCGGCGCGCCGCGACCGGTGACGCCTCGCGAAACGTTCCGTGAACGTTCGCGTTTTCGGGCGGTGCCGAGCCGGTTCGGGCGTACGGTCGGCGGATGAGCAGGACGGTTCGGACTCGCGGGGTTGCGCTCTTGGCGCTGATGGTGGTCGGGGCCGTGGTGCTGTTCGTCGCGCTTTCCGCAGGCGGCGGCCGGAGCCCGGCGACCGCCGACGCGGCCGGGAAGGTCGTGAAGATCTCGATCAAGAACTACGAGTTCTCGAAGATGGACATCACCGTCGCCAAGGGCACCACGATCACGTGGACAAACAAGGACGACGCCGCCCACACGGTCTCCGCCACGAAGAAGGGTGGGCCGTCGAGCAAGCTCATCAAGAAGGGCGAGAGCTACTCCTGGAAGGCCACGAAGAAGGGCCTCTACCGCTACCACTGCATGCCCCACCTCTTCATGAAGGCGCGCATCACGGTGAAGTGAGCGACGGCCCGTCCCTCGCCCAAACCACCGAGACCTACCGCGAGGCCGTACCTCGCGCAGACCACCGAGGCCCACCGCACGTCCCGTCCCGTCCCGAGACCGCCGAGGCCTACGCCCCGTCCCTCGCGAAGACCACCGAGACCTACCGCGCGGAGCAGCGCGCACACGAAGCGCAACGGCACCATGAAGCAGCCGCCGAGGCCCACCACCCGGGCCGCATGCCTCAGGCGCATTGGCGACTCACACAACCCGAGCCGCCGCGAAGGGGAAGGACCCCGCCCCCGGGCGGACCGTGGCGACCGCAGGGCGCGCGAGCCCGCGAGCCCGCCCGAAAGGGTGTCCGACCGGGGGCGGGGTCCTTCCCCGAAGCCCCGGAACGGCCACCCAAGTCAAGCCGTGCCGCCCCCACCGGCACGACCCAGAACCGCCGAGGCGGCTACTTCACGATGACTTTGCCCTTCATGTAGGGGTGCACCGAGCAGATGTAGTTGAAGGTGCCCTTCTTGGTGGCCGTCCACGTGTACGACTGCCCCTTCTTGAGGAGCTTGCTGTGGGGCGCGCCCTTGGCCGACTTGGTCGGGTCGACGTCGTGCTCCATCGAGTCTCGGTTGGTCCAGGTGACCTTCTGGCCGACCTTCACGGTGAGCGGGGTCTTGGAGTACTTGAAGTCCTTGATGTCGACCTTGATGGTCGACGCCGCCGAGGCGGTGGCGGGCTGGCCGGTGCCGCCGGGCGACAGCGCGGCGACCATCACGCCGGCGAGCGCGAGGGCGAGGACGAGCAACGCGATGGTGGTCAGGCGGGAACGGGCAGCGTGAGGCATGCGGCGATCGTACCCCACGCGGGGCAAATATTAGGGTTCCCTAAGACCATGGTCCGACGCGCCGCTCCGACGAACGTCTGGGGTGGGCCGTCGAGTTCCGGTGGGTCGGATCGAAGGCCGCCCGCCGGTCCGAGGCGCCCGTGGCGCGGGGCCGCTCAGACGGTCACGGCCGCGTCGGCGACATCGACCCCGACGAACCGGTGGTCGGCGAGCTGCACGCCGCCCGGTCCCGCGACCACCTCGGCCGTCGCCTCGCCGCCGGCCCGGAGCCCGCGGCCGAGCACATGGTCGACCCGCTCGCCATGCAGCCACGTGTAGCCGGCGTCCCCGCCGAGCTGCTGCGGATCGGGGAGGTTGAAGTCGCCGAGGAGCACGAGGCGTTCGTCGCCGGCCCACCGCGCCGCCGTGCGCAGCGCGGCGATCACGTCGGCGGCCGCCGCCGCCTCGGGCCGGTTCTGGGCGTGGAGGTTCGCGATCCAGATCCCTCGACCCGCGGGGCGCACGAGCCGCACCGCATGCACGACCCGCCGCTGTGGCAGCCACCGCAGCGTGTGGACCACGTGCCGGTCGACCGTCCCGGCCTCGGGGCGCACGAGGAGCAGGTTGGACCCGGCGCCGGCCGAGCCGAGGCGCTCGGGATCGGCCTTGCCCACGAGCCGCTGCAGCGGGGTCGCGACGCTCCGCAGGCGAGAGGTCCTGGTCGCGACGACCTGCGCGCCCGTCGCCTCGCCGAGCGGGCCGGACCACCACGGCGGCACCTCCTGGAGGGCGAGGACGTCCCAGGGGCGCGCCGCGATCGCGGCGGCGAAGTCGGCCAGAAGGTCCGCGTGGGTGGGCGGGACGCTGCGGCCGTGGAAGACGTTCCACGTGGCGACACGCATCGGCACGCAGCGAGCGTAACGCCGCGCTGGCACCACCAGGAGCCCCGGCCCGGTTCGCCCTGGTCAAGGGTGTCCGTTTTGGGCGACCCTTGTTTCCGGCCACATGTCGTTTGCAGGAGGACCTCCCGTGCGCGCTACGCTTCCGGACTTGCCACGCCATTGCCTGACCGGGGCCGAACTCTCCACGAGCGACGTCCACACGATCCTCGACCGCGCCGCGGAGCTCAAGGCCGCGCCGCTGTCCTCGCAGGTCCTCGCGGGCAAGTCCGTCGCGCTGATCTTCCAGAAGCCATCGACCCGTACCCGGCTCTCGTTCGACGCCGGCGTCCATGAGCTCGGCGGCCACCCGATCGTGCTCCGCGGCGACGAGATGCAGCTCTCGCGTGGTGAGTCGCCCGCCGACACGGCCCGGATCCTCTCCCGCCACGTCGCGGCGATCGGCATCCGCACGGGCGCCGACGCCATCCTCGACGAGCTCGCCGAGACCTCCACGATCCCGATCGTGAACATGCTCACCGACGGCCACCACCCGTGCCAGGCCCTCGCCGACCTCCTCACGCTCAAAGAGGCGTTCGGGTCGCTCCACGGCCTCAAGCTCGCGTACGTCGGCGACGGCAACAACGTCGCGCGGTCGCTCGCGATCGTCGGTGGCATCGCCGGCGTCGAGGTCGCCGTCGCATCGCCGGTCGGCTACGAGCTCGAGCCCGAGGCCGGCGGCACCCGCACGAACGACCCGTACGAGGCGGTCGCCGGTGCCCACGCGATCTACACCGACGTGTGGGTCTCCATGGGCGACGAGGCCACCGCCGCCGAGCGCACCGAAGCCCTCCGCCCGTACCGCATCGACGACGCCCTGCTCGACGCCGCCGCGCCCGACGCCATCGCCCTCCACTGCCTGCCCGCGCACCCCGGCGACGAGATCACCGCCGAGGTGCTCTACGGCAAGCGCGAACGCATCTGGGACCAGGCCGAGAACCGTCGCCACGCGCAGAAGGCGCTCTTGGAGTACTTGGTGAGCTGAGCGGATCTCGCTTGCATCTCCGCGCCGGTCGGGTCGGGCCCGGCCGCAGACGGCCTAAACCCTCGTCGCCCGCCACGGATCTGCCGACTCTCGGTGTTCGCTTCGCTGCGCGAAGCTGATCGAGACGGCGGGGCCGCGGCCGCGCCGGATCTGTGCGCTCGCGCACGTTAGTGGCAAAAGGCGCAACCGCGCAGGCAAACCCTTGCGTGGTGCGGCAGACTAGGCCGCTGTGGCCCCCCGCAAGGTACCCAGCGACGATCAGCTGCGCGAGGCGTTCAGCGAGGTCGGCGACGCGCTCCAGCGCGCGGTCGTGCTCTCCTCGGACCGCGTCCAGTCGGTGCTCGAGGACGCCGTCCTGCGCGGCCGCATGACGCGCCGCGACGCCGAGGAGCTCGCCACCAACCTCGTCGCGCTCGGCCGCGAACAGGCCCTCGAACTCCGCACCGAGGTCGACGCGATCGCCCGCGCCACCGCCGGCAAGGTCGCCGAGGCCGTCGACCCGCGTGCCCGCAGCCGCAAGCGCCGCGAGCGTGACGAAGCCAAGGAGGAGCAGCGCCGCGAGGCCGCCCGGTTCGTCAGCGCCGAGGCCTTCGCGAACGGCCACCGCCCGAAGCCCGCGACGACGCCCGAGGAGCTCACGGGCACCGGCGCGCTCCCGGCGGATCCGTCGAAGGCGACGGCCAAGGAATTGATCGCGCTCGTCGCGACCCTGTCTCCCCCAGACCTGAAGACCCTCCGTGCCCAGGAGGCCGCCGGCAAGGCGCGCGCCACGGTGCTGAAGGCCATCGACCAGAGGACCAGCGCATGAGCTCTCCCAAGCGCAGCTTCGCCCAGAAGTACTTCGGCCCGGAGGCGACGTTCGTGTTCTTCGCCGGCGCCGGCACGCTGCACCTGCTGCGGCCCGGGATGTACGAGCAGATCATGCCGCCGCAGATCCCGGCGCACCACGAGCTCGTGATCTTGTCCGGCTACGCGGAGATCCTCGGCGGCGTGCTGTACGCGATCCCGAAGACCCGCCGGCTCGGCGCCTGGTACCTCATCGCGTTGCTCATCGCCGTGTTCCCCTCGAACATCTACATGGCGTCGCAGGAGAAGTTCCAGCAGCAGGTCCCGGGTGGCAAGGCCGCCCTCCTGGCCCGGCTGCCGCTGCAGTTCGTGATGATCTGGTGGCTCGACCGCCTGGCGAAGCGCACCGCGCCCGCCGCATCATGAGCACCGGCGAGGGCGACCACTCGCCCGCGTCGCCCGAGGTCCTCACCGCCACCGACGCGACCACGATCGACCCGGTCGAGCAGAACGCCGGCACCGCCCCGGCCAGCACCGACAACGACGGCGGCGCCGCACCCGCATCGGCCGCCGCCGACGACGGCCTCGCGCCACTCAAGGGCGAGCTGTCCGAGAACCGGCCGGCGAAGCCCTACGAGAACCGCCCGAGCCGCGGCGACCGCATCGAGCTCACCGTCGACCGCTTCGCCCATGGCGGCGCGGGCGTCGCCCGCATGGACGGCGGCTACGTCGTCTTCGTGACCGGCGCGATCCCGGGTGACCGCGTGATCGCCGAGGTCGGCAAGCGCAAGCGGTCCTACGCCGAGGCGCGCACCGTCGAACTGCTCGAGCCGTCGCCCGACCGCGTCGAGCCGCGCGGCGACCACCCCGGCGCGCCGTGGCAGGTGCTCTCCTACGACCGCCAGCTCGTCGAGAAGGCCGGCCAGGTGAAGGATGCGATGGAGCGCATCGGCCACTTCGAGGATCCGCCGATGCTGCCCATCGTCGGCGCGGTCGAGGAGTGGCGCTACCGCAACAAGATCGAGTTCTCGTTCGCCCCGGACGACACGAACGACCCCGCCAAGAAGGGCATCGCCTGCGGCTTCCACCCGCAGGGCGAGTGGTGGCGCGTCGTCGACGTCGAGGACTTCGTGCTCGCCTCCGAGGCGATGAACCGCGTCCGCGCACAGGTCGTCGACTGGGCCCGCACGAACGGCATCCCCGCCTTCGACCGCAAGTCGCGCACGGGCATCCTGCGCAACCTCGTCATCCGCGAGGGCAAGCGCACCGGCCAGCTCCAGGCGCGGCTCGTCGTCGGCCAGGGCAAGTTCGACCTCGACTCCCTCATCGACGCCGTCGACGTGGACGGGCTCCTGCTCACCCACACGAACTCGCAGTCCGAGACGACGCACGGCGGCGAGACCCGCCTGCTGAAGGGCCAGGAGCGCCTCGAGGAGGAGCTCCACGGGATCACGTACCGGATCAGCTCCGAGGCGTTCTTCCAGACCAACACCGAGATGGCCGAGCGCCTCTACTCGCTCGTCCGCGACGCCGCCGCCCTCGAGGGGTGGGAACGCCTCGCCGACCTCTACTGCGGCATCGGCACCATCGGGCTCACGCTCGCGCCGCGCGTCGCCGAGCTGTGGGGCATCGAGAACGTGCCCGAGGCCATCGACGACGCCATGGAGGTCGCCCAGCGCGAGGGCTACGACAAGGCGAACTTCGTCGCCGGCGACGTGCGCGTGGCCCTGCCGGCATTGCTCGAGCGCGGCTTCAAACCGGACGTCGCCGTGGTCGACCCGCCGCGCGCGGGCCTCTCGCAGAAGGTCGTGCGCCGCATCGTCGACGCCGCCCCGAAGCGGCTCGTCTACGTGAGCTGCAACCCGACGACGTTCGCCCCGAACGCCCGCCAGCTCGTCGACGCCGGGTACGTCCTGAAGTCGGTCCAGCCGGTCGACATGTTCCCGCAGACGCCGCACATCGAGTGCGTCGGCGTGTTCGAGCGCGGCCCGAACGGCGTGCAGAACCCGGACCGCGAAGACCGCTAGGCCCGGCGCGCGGCGTGTGAACCGGGCGTGTCCGACGATCCGGAGGCGTGCTTCCGCTCGTAGGCTGTCCTTCGGACATGTTGAGGACTGCCGTACCGAGCGCCGCCGATCCCGAGGCGGCATGGGCCCTGATCGCCGAGCCGCGGCGGTGGCACGAGTGGGCGCCGCACCTGCGCGGCGCCTGGGGTCTCGGTGACCCCGAGGTGCGTGACACGGCCCGCGGCGCCGCCCGCTTCCTCGGTGTTCTGCCGATCCCCGCGCACGTCACCGAGGTGACGAAGTCCGCTGACCGGCGCCACTGGGTGTGGAAGGTCGGGCCGGTCCGGATCGACCACGAGGTGCTCACCGATCCCGAGGGCTGCACGATCGTCCTGACCTGCCGTGCGCCGCGGCCGCTCGAGACGATGATCCGCTTCACATACTGGCCGCTGGTGCGTCGCCTCGTCGACAACCTCGCAACCGAGGCTGAGCGCACGCTCGACCGCCAGACCGTCTGGTCCTGACGGGCGGCTCCGGCCCGGCGCCTCCGAACGATCCTGCGGCCCCGGCCCGGGCCGCGGAGCGGGGCCGTCGAACGGCGCTCACCACCACCGCGCGGCCGCCCCGGGCCGCGCCGTCACCGCCCGGTACCTTGTGCGCGTGCCGTCCGCCCGTCCCGCCTCCGCCGTCGCCCTCGCGACGGCCGGCGTGATCGCCGCAGCGTCCGCGATCGGCGTCACCGCAGCCCCGGCCGCTGCAGCGACCATCACCGTCTCGTCGGTCATGCCGAAGACGGTCGCCGCACCCGGCCTGGCGACGGTCGTCTTCAAGGTGGTCGGCGGCGATGTCGACGCGAAGCAGTCGATCATCATCCGCGGGAGCCACTTCGCCGAATCCGCGGTGTCGCACGAGGTCGAGTCGCTGAGCATCGTGTCGGCCGGGCTCAGCGGTGGCGGGCACCTCGCCCTCGCCCTCCCACCGCTCTCCGCGTATCCGCCGGGCTGCGAGCGCGGCGGCGTCGGACCGGCGTCGAGCGTGAACGCCTTCACCCTCAGCGTCCCCGCGCACGTGACCACGGCGCTCGTCGTGAAGGTCCGGGTGCCCGTCGGGTTCGCCGGCCAGACGCCTGCGCTCGAGGTCGTCAGCGGCGCCACCGTCGGCCTCGACGAGCCCGCCGCGCCCCGCACCGCCACCGACCCCGTGATCTCCGCCGCGATCCCGCGCACGAGCGCGCCGATCGACGGCGTGCAGCTCGCGATCACGGCCGCCGCGGACCGCGACACGTACGTGGCGAAGGGACGCATCGTCCCGGCCCGCGCAGGCGCGATGATCCGGCTCCTCGGCGTGGGCCGCAGCGACTGGCCGCAGGCACCCGAGGCGACGACCTCCGCCGAGCAGACCCTCGGCGCCTTCAAGGACGCGATGGGCCCGGTCGGCGCGTTCCTGCTGCCCTACGCCAAGACCCGCACGAACGACGCCGGTCGGTTCGCCGTGCGCTTCACGGCGCCCCGCGGCACGGTCGTGATCGCGCGCACCCGCGGCGTCGGACCGGTCGCCGCGCCGGGCGCGAGCTGCCCGATCCAGCTCGGCGACTGACCTCGCGCGGACTCCGCGGCGACGCTCGGCGTCACCCACGCCGAGGCGCGTCGCTCCGTCCCGTAGGGTGTCGCATCCGATGACCGCCGAGGCCCTCGACGACCCCACGCCGAGCGAGCGGCCCGACCGTGGCCGCTGGGATCTTCGCGTCGAGCCGATGTTCTTCGTCACCGGCCTGGTGGTCGCCGCGGTCGCGATGGTCGCCACGCTCGTGCTCACCGGAGCGCACCTCGTCGCGAGCGCGGTCGTCGTCGCTCCGCTCCTGGTGCTCGCCGCGGCCTGGGGCGTCGCGCGCTGGCTCGGTCCGTCGGCTCGTCCGGCCGAGCGACAGGCGGGGATCGTGGTCAGCGTGCTCGTCTGGCTCGTGATCGGCGGGATCGTCCGTCGGCTCGTCGTCTGGGTCGTCCCGGACCCGTTCGCGTTCGGCCTCGCGGAGCGCGCGTGGCTCATGCCGGCGGTGTTCGGGCTCGTGTACGTGCTCGGCGAGCGGCTTCGTCTCCGCGCGTGGGTCACGTTCGTCGCCGCGCTGGCGTTCATGGGCACGCTCACCGCCGAGTCGCTCCCCCGTGACACGGACCGCCGCGTCGCCTCGAGCAGTGCCATCCAGCTCGCGGCCGCGCGGGCGTCCGGCGACACCGTCCTCATGCGCTCGACGGACCTCGCCGCGCAACCTCATCCGCGGACGCCGACGCGGTCCGCGATCGGCGTGGTGGAGGCGTCGGCCACGTGCGGGTCGGTCGCCGGCCAGGACCAGCGCCGCACGGCGCTCGGCCTCCGCGGCCGGGAGATCGTGTTCCGGTCCGAGGTCTGTTGGGACGCGAAGGGCGCCCCGGTCTCCGCCGAGCTCGACGTCACCGGCAACCCGCGGTCGCAGACGGGTGGCTTCCGGCCGGTCGAGCTCGATGCCGCCGACCCCTTCGGCATGGCGAACCCGGGCCCACGGCCGACGGCCTCGGGTGCCGCGTCGACCACGCCGCTGCCCCTCGCCGAGCAGCGCACCGCCGCCGGCCGCGGCGTCTTCCGCCCGAACGGCGACCCGGTCGGCGCCGTTCCGGCGTCGTCGAACCAACCCTCGTACGACGCGGCCCTGCTGCGCGTGAGCTCCGACGGCCACCGCGTGCAGATGGTCTACGCCCTCACCTCCCGTGACCCGCTCGCCCGGCGCTCGCAGCCGTCGTCGCTCCCGGGTGACGACACCTCCGAGGACGCGGCCGCCGACGAGACCAACGGCACGGCGGGCCATCGCCTGTTCGCACTACGCACCCGCGACGGTCACGCGAACGACCTCGTCACCGTCACCGCGTGGTACCACGACGGCGGCGCGGTCGAGATCGGCGCCGCGCTGATCCGCTCGACGTCGCACGGGTCGACGCTCCTCCGGCAGTTCTGAGCCGGCGCCCCGCGCCGGCGAGCCGACCTACCCCTCGACGGCGAGCTTCGCGAGGCGCAGCGCACCCTCGCGGCTGCCGGCGACGGCCATGAACCGGCCGACGTGGCAGAAGACCGCGTCGTCGACGCCGGTCGCCGCCTGGAGCTCTTCGCCCTCGAGACCGGCCCAGGCCTCGGGGAGGTCCTTGCGGTTGTCGAAGGAGCCGGTGTCGGCGGGGACCGCCTGCACGCCCCAGTCGTTCGTGCGCGGGTAGATGACGACGAGGGCGTCGGGCGCCTCCTTCATCACGACCGACTTCCACGGGAGGCCGCGGTCGAACTCGATGATGCGGGCGTCCTGGGCGGCGATGATCGCCTCGCGCACGAGGCCGGTGGCGCGGGCACGGGCCTGGGCGGCGGCGATCTCGCGCTGGAGGATGCCGTCGGCGAGCTTGAGCGCCTCACCGAACCCGGCCTGCTCGGCGGCGTCGCGGTCGGGGTCGTCCCAGGAGGGGCCGTAGCTCGCGACGAGTCGGCCGAGGTGGTACGGCGAGACGCCCTCGAAGGTGGGTTCGATCAGCTCCTGGCCGTTGTCGCCGGCGTCGATCGGGGAGACGAGGGCGTTGTCGAGCTCCTCGGCGATCGCCTCGCTGCCGCAGACCTGCGGGCCGAGCTCGCGCCAGACGAGGCCGAAGGAGGCATACCGGATGCCGTTCGCGCGCTCGCCGGCGTCGCCCTGGTGGTGGTCGAAGTCACCGGTCGACGGGTCGTACTTGCGGCCGACGTCGACGCGGAGGTCGCAGAGGGCGAGCGCCTCGGGGTCGCGGGTGCGGATGATCCCGATGGCGCCGTGGGCGAGACGGAGGGTGGCGAGTGCGAAGACCTCGTCGGCATGGAAGGATCCCGAGTGGGTTCCGACGCGAATCGGGTCGGCGGCGGTGAGAGGCTCGTCGCTCATATCCGGATGAACCTACCCGTGTTCCGCGGCAAGGGTGCGTGAGTCGTGCTCCACCTCACGCGACGGGTTGAGTATGGCTCAACTCACGCTCCGCTCATCTGGCGCCGGTAGAGTCCCGCGCCGATGCTGACGATCGCCGCTGCGGACCCCGTCAACTACTTCCGGGCGATCATCCTCGGAATCGTCCAGGGGCTCACCGAGTTCATCCCGATCTCGTCCAGTGCGCACATCCGCATCACGGCCGCGATCGCCGGCTGGGACGACCCGGGTGCCGCGTTCACCGCGGTCACGCAGATCGGCACCGAGCTGGCCGTCGTCCTCTACTTCCGCAACGACATCCTCCACATCCTCCGCGCGTGGTTCCGGTCGCTGCCGGCGCGCCGGTGGCCCGAGGATCCCGATGCGCGGATGGGCTGGCTGATCATCATCGGCACGCTGCCGGTCGCGATCCTCGGCCTGGCCCTGCAGAACCCGATCGACGACGCCTTCCGCGACCTGCGCCTCACCGCGTTCATGCTGATCGTGTTCGGTCTGCTGCTCGGTTGGGCCGACGCCAACCACCGCTCCGACAAGCCCATCGAGTCGCTCACGGTCCGCGACGGCCTGATCTACGGCTTCGCCCAGGCGCTCGCGCTGATCCCGGGCACGTCCCGCTCGGGCGCGACCATCACCGCCGGCCGCATCCTCGGGTACTCCCGCGAGGCGGCCACGCGCTACGCCTTCCTGCTCGCGCTGCCCGCCGTCTTCGCCTCCGGCCTCTTCGAGCTGAAGGACATCGGTAGCGGTCCGGGCAAGGACTCGGTCGCCTGGGGCCCGACGATCCTCGCCACCGTGATCGCGTTCTTCATCGGGCTCGCGGTGATCGCCTGGCTCATGAAGTACCTGCGCACCCGCTCGTACGCGCCGTTCGTCGCCTACCGCGTCGCGCTCGGCATCTTCCTGATCATCCTCATCACCGCGGGCGGCCTCGACCCGAACGCGGCCCAGGCGATCACGAAGTAGTCCGCGTCCCGCCGGCGCGGATGCCGGCGGTTTCTCCCCCTTCGGGGGACGCCGCGTATCACCGGTAGGGCGCGGCGCTCTGCTTGGGCATGTCAGGTCGTACGCCGTACCTGGACGCGCTCGGGGCATTCGCCGGGCGCGTGCCAGGCCGTTTCATCGTGCCCGGTCACAAGGGCGGACCCGCGCTGCCGGAAGCACTCGGCGCGGAGCTGCGCGCCGCAGCCGCGCTCGACGTCCCGCTCCTCCTCGACGGGGTCGATGTCGATGGCGGCGGTTGCGGGTCACCGCTCGACGAGGCCCAGACGCTCGCCGCGCGTGCCTGGGGTGCCGGCCGGACCTGGTTCCTGACCGGCGGCGCGACGCAGGGCAACCTCGCGGCGTGCCTGGCCGTCGCGCCACGCGGCCGTCGGGTGGTCGTGCAGCGCTCGTCGCACAGCAGCACCTTCCACGGCCTCGCGCTCGCCGGCCTCCGTCCGACCTACGCCCTGCCGCACGTCGACCCGGCGCTCGCGATCGCGCACTGCGTCGACCCGGCCACCCTCGACGACGTCCTCGCCGCGACCCCGGAGGCCGTCGCGGCGTTCGTGGTGTCGCCCACCTACTACGGGTCCGCCGCGGACGTCGCGGGGCTCGCGGCCGTCGCCCACGCCCGCGGGGTGCTGCTCGTGGTCGACGAGGCCTGGGGCGCGCACCTGCACTTCAGCGACCTCCTGCCGCAGGACGCGCTGGCCGCGGGCGCCGATCTCGTGATCTCCAGCACCCACAAGCACCTCGGGAG
>JAVHXX010000613.1 GCA_031119595.1 Patulibacter sp.
CCTCCGCTGCCGCGCGGTGGGCGTACTCGCTGCCCGGACCCTGCCGACTAGCGTCGAGACCATGCCCGACATCGTGGTCCCCGTTCCCGCCGGCCGGTCGGCGGCCCTCGACGTCGGCTCGGTGCCGCTCGAGCCGCTTCCGCTTGACCCCGCGCAGATCGTGGAGGGTGCGCCCGAGACCTCGTACGCCGTGCTCGACGTCTCCGCTGACGGCCGCGTCGAGCGCGGGATCTGGCAGCACACGCCGGGCACCACGACGGACGTCGAGGCCGACGAGCTCTTCGTCGTGGTGAGCGGCCGGGCGACGGTCGAGATCGAGGGCGGCGAGACGCTCGAGCTCGCGCCCGGGACGGTCGGGGTGCTGCGGGCCGGCGCCCGGACCACGTGGACCGTGCACGAGACGCTCCGCAAGGTGTTCCAGACCACCGGCTGAGCTGGCCGCGACCCCGGAGGGGACCGGCCCGGCCCTTGGTCGGGCTCGTTGGAAGCTCGCGGACGCCCCGGTGGTCAGCTCGCGGGGAGCAGCGTGCGGAGCCAGTCGACCGCGGCGCCGGCGATGACGTCGGGGTCGCGCTTGAGGCCGTGGTCACCGGTGACGCGGACCACCTCGCGATGCCGGGCCGGGTCCGGCTCGGGCATGCCGAAGCGGTCGGTCTCGCCCTGCACCACGAGCACGGGAACCCCGGCGCCGTCGAGCTCGTCCTGGCGACGCACGCCCTTCGGCGTGATCAGCGGGAACGCGAGGCAGAGCACGCCGGTGGCCTCGGCCGCGGCGGCGGTCCGACAGGCGACGCGCGCCCCGGACGAGCGCCCGCCGACGAAGAGCGGCGCGCCACTGCTGAGCCGCGCGACCCCGGCGTGCCGGCGGAACGCCGCCGCTGCAGCCGCTT
Organism: Patulibacter sp.; assembly: GCA_031119595.1. Classification (GTDB taxonomy): domain Bacteria; phylum Actinomycetota; class Thermoleophilia; order Solirubrobacterales; family Solirubrobacteraceae; genus JAGIBJ01. The sequence continues at coordinate 891 of JAVHXX010000613.1, forward strand.
CCCCGGCGAACACACCGAGCCCGAGCGCTTCCAGGACGGCGAGCCAGGCGGTGTCGAGCTGCTTGGCCGGCGCAGCGGCCTTGCGGCCCGCGACGCGGTACGGCTGTTCGACGAGGAGCACGTCGGTGCCGGCCTGCGCCGCTGCGGCCGCGACGGCCTGGAGGTCCGGGGCGCCGATCGAACCACCGGCGCCGTGGCCGAGCACGAGCGTGGCGCGGTGGTCGCCGGCGGCGGCAAGGTGGTGCGCGCGGGCCGGGCCGTGGGGCGTGTCGATCTCGTAGACGTCCACGGCGCCAGCCTACGCCGGGCAGCTCCCGCGCGGGTAGCGGGTGATCGGGCGGCGGGCAGCCGGTGGACGACGCCTCGCGCGCGGAGCCTCAGTGGTTGATGAGCAGCTTGAGCGCGACGATGCCGAGGCCGAGGGCGCCGGAGAGCGCGCCGGCCACGACCTGCGGGAGGAGCGCGCGACCGCGGCGGTGCGCGGCACCCGCGCCCCAGCCGAAGAGTTCGATCACGGCCACGGCGACCGAGAGATCGACGGCCGTGTCGACCGACCACACGCCCGCGATCGAGAGGAGCATGAACAGCGCCGTGGGGCCTGCGGCCTGCACGAGCGGCCACTCGTGCTCCATCACGTGGAGGACGCCGCGCCACCCGATGCCGTCGCGGCCGGCGTTGAGCTGCGCCTCGATGGTCTCGGCGTAGGCGTGGGCGAGCCAGAAGACAAGCTGGGAGGCGAGGACGGTGCCGAGCACCACCCCGGCCGCGGCGTGCCCCTCGCCGAAGGCGGCCAGCACGGACAGGACGAGGATCTCGCCGTAGATGGCGCTGCCGAAGTTCGCGTTGCGAAGGCGATGGCGGTGCCGGTCGAGCGGACGCTCGGGGCGCGGTGGGCGCCCCGGTCCACCCCGTGGTGTCGTTCGCTCGCGCGGCACGGAGACCAGCCTACGTGGAGCCGCGCCCGACGCCTCCCATAATAAGAACGGTTCTCATTCCTGCTACCGTCGGATCATGCCTGATCGTCTTCCCGTCACCGTCCTCTCCGGCTTCCTCGGCGCCGGCAAGACCACGCTCCTCGAACACGTGCTGCGCAATCGCGACGGCCGCCGCGTGGCCGTGATCGTCAACGACATGAGCGAGGTCAACGTCGACGGCGCGCTCGTCCGAGGCGGCGACGCCCGCATCGACCACGTGCAGGAGCAGCTCGTGGAGATGAGCAACGGTTGCATCTGCTGCACGCTCCGCGAGGACCTGCTGCTCGAGGTGGGCAAGCTCGCGCGTGAGGGGCGGTTCGACGCGCTCCTGATCGAGTCGACGGGGATCAGTGAGCCGCTGCCGGTCGCGGAGACGTTCACGTTCGAGGACGAGGACGGCACCAGTCTCGGCGATCTCGCGCGGCTCGACACGATGGTCACGGTGGTGGATGCGTCGACCTTCCTCGACGAGTGCGACGGCACCGACGATCTCACCCAGCGCGGCCTGGGGTTGAGCGACCTCGACGACCGCACGATCGTCGATCTCCTGGTGGACCAGGTCGAGTTCGCGGACACGATCGTGATCAACAAGGTCGACCTGGCGCCGGCCGATGACGTCGAGCGGATCGAGGCGATCATCCGGTCGCTGAACCCGCGCGCGGTGCTCGTCCGGGCGGAGCGGTCGCAGGTGCCGCTCGACCAGGTGCTCGAGACGGGCCGCTTCGATCTCGAGGTCGCCGCGAACGCCCCGGGGTGGCTGGCGACATTGCGGGGCGAGGAGATCCCGGAGACGGAGGAGTACGGCATCGGCAGCTTCGTCTACCGGCGGCGGAGGCCG
>JAVHXX010000044.1 GCA_031119595.1 Patulibacter sp.
TCCCGAGCCCGACGCTCATCAACGCCCTCGCCCCGATCACCGCCTCGGACATCCAGGCGAAGGTGCCGACGAAGCTGTTCCGCGCCGTGCAGCGCGCGCACGGCGTCGCGCCCGGCGAGATGCTGCTGCAGCATGCGACCGACGCCCAGTGGATCGTGACGTGGCCGGGGCTCCCGAACCGCCTCACGGCCACCGCCGACGGTCACACCATCACCGCCGGCTGACCCCGGCACGCACCCGTACCGCCACCTCGGCCGGGCCGCGCCTCACGGGCGCGCCCCGGCCGGGATGATGGCGGGGTGTCCTTCTCGGTGAGGAAGAGCGGCCAGGTCTCCCAGCTCCGCTCGCAGGCGTTCATCGCCCATGCCCGCGTGGGGGCGGGCCTCTACGTGATCGCGGCGATCCTCGTGGTCGCGATCCTCCCGACCGTCAAGCTGCCGCAGGTCCTCGCGATCCTCCTGCTCGTGCCGCTCATCTGGAACCAGTGGTGGGCGCGCGGCTGGTTCCTCGCCTTCGACGACGGTGGCCTCACCGAGGTGCTGCGCCGTGAGGAGGGCATCGCCCTGCGCTGGGAGACGCTCGCCGGCTTCGCGGTCGCCGAGCGCCCGGCGCCGTCGAACCTCTCGTTCCTCGGCCGTGGCGACGGAAAGACCTGCTTCGTGGTCGAAGCGCTGCCGGCCGGCGGCGGCGAGCCGCAACTCCTCTGGGCGACCGCCGGGTATGGCACCTCACCGGTGCAGCCCGACGCCCTCGACGATGCCGAGTCGATCGCCGAGTTCCTCGAAGCGCGACGCGTCGAGGCGACCGCCACGCCGCCGGTCACGGGCGACTGAACGACCCGCGCCCTGCGTGCCGTCAGGCGGCGAGGTCGCGGTAGACCGCCTGGATCGCCGCGGCGTGCGCCTCGGGCGCGAACCGCCGCGAGGCCTCATGCGCTGCAGCCCCGATCGACGCGCGCTGCCCGTCCTCGCCGAGCAGCTCGGCGAGGAGGTCGCCCCAGGCCTGCGGCTCGCGCGGTGAGAGGAGGAATCCCGTGCGGCGGTCGTCGATGATCTCCGGCGGGCCTCCGGTCGCGGTGGCGATCACCGGGAGGCCCATCGCCATCCCTTCCACGACCACACGGCCGAAGGCCTCCTGCCACGACGGCACGAGGAGCACGTCGAGGGCGGCGAGCACGCCGGGCACGTCGTCGACCTCGCCGAGCAGCGACACGGCGTCGCCGATGCCGAGCTCGCCCGGGAGCCGGCCGAGCTCGTCGGCGTACGCGGCGTTGTCGAAGCGGGCGGCGGGACCGGCGAACTTCGCGGACCCGGCGACGACGAGTTGGGCGTCCGGGACCGACTGCCGCGCGACCGCGAGCGCACGGACGGCGTCGTCCTGGCCCTTCCACGGCGTGAGCTGACCGACGACGCCGGCGAGCGGGACGTCCGCGTCGATCCCGAGCTCGCGGCGGGCACCGTCGCGGTCACGGACCGCGGCGTCGAAGCGGGTCAGGTCGATCGGGTTGTGGATGACGTGCATCCGCGGCGCCCCGCCGACGCGGTCGAACTGGTCGGCGACGTGGCGGGAGTTCGCGACGATCGCGCCGGCGCCGGACGCGATGACCTTCAGGACGGCGTTCGCGGAGCGGCCCTCGGGGACCCAGTCGCGCACGTGCACGAGCGGCGCGGGCGCCCCGAACCGCCGGGCGAGCACCGCGATGAGGCCGGCACGGGTGGTGTTCGCGTGGACGACGTCGACGTCGAGACGGCGGGCGGCGCGGGCGACCTGCCAGGCCGAGCGCAGCATCGCGACGAGCTGCGGTGGCGTGGTGCGCAGGCTCAGGCGGAAGCTCGCATCGGTGCCGGTGATCGGCACGTGCGGGACGCCGATCGCGTCGGCGCGCTCGCTCAGCAGCCCGGTCGGGCTGGCGAGCGTGACGTGCGCGTCGGCGTGGTCGATCGCATGGAGCAGCGTGAGCAGCGAGAGCTCGGCACCACTGGTCTGCGCCGTCTGGTTGACGACGAGAACGCGAAGCGGGCGGCCTGCGGGGATCTGGGTCGGCCGCGCCACGCTGGGGCGCTACGCCGCGGTGGCGCCGGGGCTGGCGCCCGGCCCGGAGGCGGGGCGCAGCGCGACCTGCGCGAACCGGTCGGCGGAACCCTGCAGCCGCGGCATCGCCGTCGGTCGGGGGAACGCCTCGGCACCGTGGATCGGCTCGACCTTCGCGGAGCTCGCGAAGCCGGCGGCCTCCTCGACGGCCGCACGGATGCGGGCACGGAACGCGTTGACGTCCCACTGCTCGGCGTGGATGCGGATCGCGGAGTGGTCGAGGTCGCCGGGCGGGAAGTCGCGCACGGCCTGCTCGATCGCCTCGGGCGTCTGCTCGTCGAAGAAGGAACCCGTGAAGCCGTCGACGACCGTGTGCGTGGCGCCGCCACCGCGGTAGGCGATGATCGGCGTGCCGCAGGCCATCGCCTCGACGGGCACGAGGCCGAAGTCGTCCTGGCTGGGGAAGATGAGCGCGCGGGCGCGCTGCATGAGGTCGACGACGCCGGTGTCGTCGAGCTGGCCCGTGAAGGTGACGTTCGGCGGGGCGTTGCGGCGGAGGTCGTCGAGGGCGGGGCCGCCACCGGCGATCACGAGCGGCAGGCCGAGCCGGCGGAACGCCTCGACGGCGATGCCGACGCGCTTGTAGGGCTCGATCAGCCGGCCGCAGATGAGGAAGAAGTCCTCACGCTCGACCGTGCTCGGCTTGAAGAGGTTGCAGTCGATCGGGGCGCCGATGACGTCCGGGGCGACGCCGTAGAACTTCTCGATCTGGCGGGCGGTGTACGGCGACTGCGTGAGGTAGCGGTCGACCTTGGCCGCGGCCTTGCGGTCGGTGCGGCGCATCGCCGCGGCGAGCGAACGGAAGCCGACGTCGCCGAGGGAGTTCGAGGACCAGATCGACTGGTAGTCCTCCTGCATCGACCAGGCGAAGCGCAGGGGGCTGTGGCAGTAACAGACCTGCGGAGCATCGTTCTTCGTGCGCATGTAGTGCGCGAAGGCGTAGCTGGAGGAGAGGACGACGTCGGCCTCGGGCAGCTTGCGGGCCTTGATCAGCGCCGGGTAGATCGGCGTGAGGAGGCGGAACTTCTTGAGGAGGGTGTCGTTCGTGGGCAACAGCGAGTGCCAGCGATCGGCGATCCCCATGCGCTCGGCGATCTCAGGTCGACCCATGATCGTCCAGACCTGCGCGTCCGGGAACTCTGCAGCGAGCACCTCGGTCACGCGTTCTGCACCGCCATAGACCTCTGCGAAGTCGTGCGTGATTACCACGCGGGGGGTGCGACCGGTTGGGACAGTTCCGGAGGACATGGTCCGTAAAGCTTAGAGACTCCCTCACGCCACGTGTAGCCTTGGTCACACTACGAATCGAGAAATCCACGTATCTCCGGGGAAATCACGCTGAGCGCAAGATCCCTTTCTGGTACTTCGTCACACTGTTCGGCCGGAAATTTCCAAATTCGTGGCGCGTTGGCATTCGGCCGTTCGTCCGCTGGAGGCGGCGCGGAGACGCTCGGTGGAATCCGGATTCCACCCGGCTGCTGTGGCCCAGGTCACACGTCCGTCAGCGCACGGGTACCATCCGGCCGGATGTCCCGATCAACCTCCGCATGACCCCGCCCTCCGGTGCGCCGTCCGAGGGGGCGCTCAAGACCGCGCTGCAGCCGCTGCGCATCGCCAACCGCTACGCGCGGGCCGACGAGATCCAGCGCATCCGCATCCGGCGCGAGCAGCTCCGGAAGCTGATCCGCCGCGCGACGCCGATCGTCGTCCGCGAGGACCGCGGCATCAACTACGTCATCGACCTGCGCGACGAGTCCGAGGTCACGCACTGGATCTGGTTCTTCGGCCGCTACGAGGAGCCGCTCTTGGCCCGCGCGGCCGCGTGCCTCTCGCTCGACGGCCGCGGCGAGCGCCCGCTCGAGGGCAAGACCTTCCTCGACGTCGGCGCGAACATCGGCACCGCGTCGCTCTGCGCGCTGCTCCGCCAGGGTGCGAGCAACACGCTGCTGTTCGAGCCGCATCCCGCGAACCTGCGCCTGCTGCGCATGAACCTCGCCGCGAACGACCTCACCACGAAGGGCCGCGTCTGCGCCGTCGCGGTCAGCGATGCCGACGGCGAGGTGACCTTCGAGGAGTCCGAGGACAACATCGGCGACCACCGCGTCCGCGACGGCGAGGTCGAGGCCGGCACGCTCGGCGAGGAGCACCGCACCACGATTACCGTCCCCGCGACCACGCTCGACAACGCCCTGTCGGCGGCGGGCGTGGCGCCGGAGTCGGTCGGCCTCGTGTGGGTCGACGTGCAGGGTCACGAGAACCAGGTCCTCGACGGCGCCGCCTCCCTGCTCGCCGCCGGTGCGCCGTGGTGCGTCGAGTTCTGGCCGTACGGCCTGAAGCGCGCCGGCACGCTCGAGCGCTTCCTCACGACCGTGCGGGCGAATTTCTCGCACGCGTGGGACCTCGGCATCCCGGACGGCTGGGAGACCGAGGTGCCGGCGCAGCCCGGCCGGCGCGTCGAACTCGCCGACCTCCCGGCGCTCGCGGCCCGCATCCCGAACGCCGAGCAGTCGACCAACCTCCTCTTCGTCCCGAAGTCGTGACCAGACCACGCGCCGTGGTCGCCTGCCCGTCGCTGCCGCATCCGCCGATCTCCGGCGGTCGCAAGCGCGCGCTGCGCCTCATCGAGGCGATCGACCGTGCCGGCGCGCGGCCGCACGTGCTCGCCCTCGCCGGCACGACCGAGCAGATCGAGCAGATCCGCGACCTCGGCTGGGAGGCCGAGGTGCATCCGCACCAGATCACGCCGCTCCAGCCGCTGCGCCGGCTCCGCCAGGATCTGGTGGGCGAGCCGGAGCCACACCATCCGCAGCTCGCGGCGCGCATCGCCGAGCTGTCGCGCGGCGCCTGCATCGTGCAGATGGAGGAGGCGTGGCTCGAGCAGTACACGGGCGTCGCCGCCGACGGGCCGCTGCGCGTCGCCAGCCCGCACAACGCCGACGCCGAGATGCTCGGCTCGTTCGCCGACGCCGCCTCCGGCAAGGAGGCGCTGCGCCTGCGCGTACGCGCGCGGCGGATGAAGCGCACCGAGCAGCGCGCGGTACGCGCCGCCGACGTCACCATCACGGTCAGCGACCACGACGACGCCTACTTCCGTCGCCTCGGTGCCCGCGACACGATCCTCGTCCCGAACGGCGTCGACGACGAGCTCTTCGCGCTCGCGCCCGAGTCGGGCGAGCCGGGCCGCGTGCTCTTCTTCGGCGCGTACCACTGGGCCCCGAACCGCGACGGGCTCGTGCGGTTCCTCCGCGAGGGCTGGTCGGCGGTGCCCGCCGCCCATCCCGGCGCGCGGCTGCGGGTCGTCGGGTCGGGCGACCTCAGCGCGATCCACGCGGCGGCCGAGGGGCTGCCGGGGGTCGAGGTGGCCGGGCTCGTCGACGACATCGTCGCCGAGATCGCCGCGGCCCAGATCGTGGTCGTGCCGGTGTGGACCGGTGGCGGCACGCGCATCAAGGTGCTCGAGGCGATGGCGGCGGCGCGGCCGATCGTCGGCACGGCGGTCGGCGTCGAGCGGATCGGCTTCCGCGACGGTGACCACGGCCTGCTCCGCGAGACGCCCGCCGAGCTCGCCGCCGGCGTGGTCGAGCTCCTGAAGGACCCGGCCCGCGGCGTCGAGCAGGGACGCGCCGCCCGTGAACAGGTCGCGGACTTCGGGTGGAGCGCGCTCGCGCGACCGCTCGAAGCGCGCTACCGCCAGGCCGTCGAGCGAGGCACGCGATGAGTACCGACGACCGCACCCCCGACGAGCCCGTCGACATCGAGCTCGACGTCGTCGCCCACCACCAGCCCGACCAGGTCGCCCGGGACGCCGCGGCCGCCGACGATCTCGCGCGCGCCGCCGGCTATTCGGACGAGGCCCTCGAGACGCTGCGGATGGTGACCGCCGAGGACGACGAGATCACCGACGAGCAGCGCGCCGTCCGCGACAAGACCGCGAAGTCGATGATGCTGGTGGGCATCCGCACCGTGGTGGTGCGGGCGCTCGGGCTCCTCGGCACGATCTTCCTGGCGCGGCTCCTGAGCCCCGCCGACTACGGCGTCGTGGCGCTCGGGCTGACGCTCGTCGTGCTCGGCCGGTTCTTCGCCGACGGTGGCGTCGCACCGGGCCTGATCCGTCGCGAGGAGCCGCCGTCCCGTCACGAGTACGGCGCGCTGCTCGGCTTCCAGCAGGTGGTGCTCTGGCCGATCACGATCGTCGCGTCGATCCTGTGCTTCACGGTCTTCGACCTCGGCGGCACGGCGGGGTCGGCGACGGTGTCGCTGATGCTCGTGGCGACGATCATCGACGTGATGCGGTCCGCGAACTCGATCGCGGCGGAGCGCGACCTCGAGTACACGCCGATCGTGCGGGCGGAGATCGTGGAGTTCGCGGTCTACAACGTGCTCGCGATCGGCCTCGTGGCCGGGGGCACGGGGATCATCGGCGTCGGCATCGCGAACATCGCCCGGTCGCTCACGGGTTCCGGCCTCGTGATCCTGTGGGGACCGCTGAAGTGGGTGCGCCTCGGGTGGGACTTCAAGGTGATCAAGGCGCTCGCGCGCTTCGGGATCTTCTTCCAGCTCTCGTGGCTCGCGACGCTCTTCCGCGACCAGGGGCTCGCGCTGATCCTCGCCGCCGTGTCCGGACGTGCGTCGCTCGGTGCGTTCGACCAGGCGCGGCGGCTGCTGGTGATCGTGACGCTCGTGTTCGAATCGGCGTGGCGGGTGGGTCTGCCGGGCCTCGCGCGCATGATGGAGGCGGGCGCCGCGCCCAAGATGCTGTTCCAGCGAGGGCTCGGGCTCGCCGGCGTGGCGATGACGTTCCCCGTCGTGGGGCTCGTGGCCACCTGCCATTGGCTCGTGCCGTTCCTGCTCGGCGACGGGTGGCGTGAGACGACCCTCCTGATCCCGTGGGTCGGGGCGGCGATCATGCTCACGATGCCGATCGCGACGATCATCTCGACGCTCCTGTGGGCGCGCGACGAGCCGAAGAAGGTCTTCTACATGGGGATGCCGGCCCTGATCGGCACCCTGGCGATCGGCGCCGTGGCGATGACGAGGTACGACGCGGTCGGTGCGGGCATCGGCCTCACGGCCGGGGGCGTGATCTACGTGGCGTCGTGCATCTACTACGCCACCGATGTCTTCGGGATGAAGTCGATCCCGCAGTTCCTGGGGCCGATCCTCGCCGCGACCGGTGCGAGCTTCGCGGGGTACTTCGTGGGCCGCGCCGTCGGCGGTGGCGATCTGCCGGGCGTCCTGGTCTCCGGCACCGTCAGCATCGCAGTCCTGCTCGTGCTCCTCATGGTGCTCGCGCGCTCCGCGGCCACCGACCTCTGGCGGTTCGCGGGCAAGGCGCGCTCCTGATGCGCGCCGCCGCGGCGACCCGGCACGTGCGCGCCGCGGGCCCGCGGAACCTGGGCGTGGTGCGGGGATGACGCGCCCGGCGGTGTCGTACGTGGTGCGGACGATGCCGAAGCTGTCGGAGACGTTCGTGCTCCGCGAGCTCACCGCGCTCCACGCACAGGGCTTCCCGTTGGAGGTGTGGACGCTCGTGCCCGGGGATCCGGCGGAGGCGGCGAAGGTGCCGGAGTTCGCGGCGATCGCGGGCCTCGTGCGCGCCGTCCCGGCCGGGCCCCGCGGCTTGCTTCGCATGGCGCTCACCCTCCTGCTGCTGCTGGTGCGACGGCCCGTGCGGACGCTGCGCGCCGTCGCGTGGGCCATCCGCTGGTCCGCGCACGATCGCGACCCACGACAGGTCGCGGCGCTGCCGTATGCGGCGTGGCTCGCGACGCGGGCGCACGGCCGGCACTTCCACGCGCATTTCGCCAACACCCCGGCGACGACGGCGCTGCTCGCCGCCATGCTCTCGGCACCGCCGCGCACCGCGTCGTTCACGGGCCACGCACGCGATCTCTACACCGCCACCTCCCGCGCCTTCCTGCGCGAGAAGCTCGGCCGCGCGGCGTTCGCCGTCGTCGGCACGGGCGTCACCGAGGGGTTCGTGCGCGAGGTCGCGCCGCCGGACACGGAGGTGGTGCTCGCCCGCCACGGCGTGGAGTGGTCCGGCGACCACGATGCGTCCCGCCGCGGCGTGGAGCCCGGCCTCGTGGTGGGGGTTGGGCGGCTCGTCGAGAAGAAGGGGTTCGCGGATCTGCTCCTGGCGGTCGCCGCCGCCGCGCAGCGCGGCGGCGACGTGCGGATGGATGCCGCGGCCGATCAGCCGGCCGCCGTGGCCCCGTCGACGGCGCCGCCGGGCGCCCGCCTCGTGCTGGTCGGCGACGGCCCGCTCGAGGGCACGCTGCGTGACGCCGCGGCCACCCTCGGGATCGCGGACCGGGTCGAGTTCCTCGGCGCGCAGTCCCAGCAGCAGATCGCCGACCTCCTCACGCGCGCCGCGGTCTTCGCCCTGCCCTGTGTGGTCGACGCCGACGGAGACGCCGACACCTTTCCCCTCGCGATCGTCGAGGCGATGCGCCAGGGCGTGCCGGTCCTGACGACCACGGTCGGCGAGATGGGCCTGGTGCTCGAGGACGGCGTCACGGCCCGCGTGGTCGCCCCCGGCGAACCGGAGGCCCTCGGCGCCGCGCTCCGCGACCTCCTCGACGACCCGACCCGCGCCGAGACGATCGGCGCGGCCGGCCGCGCCCTCGCCCAGCGCGACTACGACACCGCCAAGGCCGTGCAGCCCCTCGCCGACGCCTTCCGCCGCGTCACCGCCGACTGAACGCATCCGCCCGTGCGGACGGGCGTCGGCTCAGTCCTTGAGCAGCGGCGGCGGCAACGCCGGCCGCGCCGTGCGCACCGCGAGGGGCTCCGGCTCGCGCAGCGGATCGATCGGCACGATGTCGATGATCTCCCCGACGGGCTCCGGCTCGACATGGCGCCGCCCGAGCGCCTCACCGAGCGCGTAGAAGAGGATGAACCCCGGGATCCCGTAGAGCGTCTCCGAGAAGAACGACAACGGGATGTAGACGCCGATCGGCGCGAGCAACGGCACCAGGTTCCGTCGATCCTCGACGGTCGACCCCCTGAGCACGATGAAGATCATGTAGGCGATCCCGCCCCCGAGCAGCAGGAAGCCGATCGGTCCGACCTGCACGAGCATGATGAGGTAGCCGTTGTCGACGAGCGACGCCTTCGGGTTGGCATTGAGCACCGACGCCGCCCCGACGGACCCGATCCCCGACCCGATCGGCGCCGCGAGCGCCGGCGGCCCGAGCTCCGTGATCGCGCCGATCCGGGACTTGCCGGAGACGTCGTTCGAGCCGTTCGCCACGGACGAGGCCCGCTGCACCACGGCGCTGCCCGCCGGCGTGCTGCCGAGCGCCACGTACATCCCGACGAGGGTGAGCGCGAGCCCGATGAGCCGCGGCAGCGCCTTGCCACCCGTGAAGAACGTGAGGATCACGAGCCCGCCGACGACCGACACCCACGCACCACGCGACTGCGTGAGGAAGATGCCCATCAGCGCAGCCAGGCCGGTCGCGAGGCGCAGCAACGACACCTTTCGCGACACGAACAACACGGCCAGGTACACCGCGACGAGCGACGCGTACGTATACGGACTGTTGAGGAACGAGAACACGCGGAAGTTGCCGGTCTCCTTCGACCCGACGCTCACGAACGTGTGCGACACGAGCCACAACTGATCCCACGACGGCAGCTGCGACACGAGCCCCTGGTAGACGCCGTACACCGAACTGATCAGCACCAGCGGCATGAGGAGCTGCTCCATCGTGAACCGGCGCTCGCGGCCGTTCGCGTAGCCGATGTAGACCCCGAACACCGCCGAGCAGTACGCGAAGAGCCCGAAGAGAAGCGACAGCGGGGACGACAGGCCCGTCACGGACCCGACACCGAACCCGAGGAGCACGGTGCCGACCGCCAGGTTGATCGCCGGCGGCGGCTTGTACTTGCGATACGCGATGTACGCGAGCGACAGGGTCGCCATGAAGGGCGTCAGCGAGAGGATGTCGGCGCCGAGGGCCGGCGCGACGAGGTCGAGCAACCGGCGGAAGAACGGCGCGAAGACCCAGATCCCGAAGAGCAGGCCCGTGCCGATCGCCGGCCACTGGAGGAAGAGCATCGCGAAGCCCGGCACCCACACGAGCGTCGCCAGGCCCTGCCACTGCTGGGCCACCACGGACCCGGCGATGAGGAACGCCCAGACCACGACGATCCCGGCGAACCACGGATCGCCCATGCGCAGCGCGCGCAGCCGCTGCCCGGGCTGCGGCCGCTGGCGCAGGTCGCGGAGTCGCGGCACGATCATCGGCCGCGGGAGGCGGTCCCGCCACGTGTCGGCACGTCCTCGGACGACCGTCATGCCGCCTGCCCTCCGACCCGGACCACGCCGGCGAGCTTGATGTCGGCGAGGGCGAGCGTCGTGCCGAGGCGCGTGAGCTGTCGCCGGTGGACGCTGTCGGGAAGCCAGACGGCGAGCACGCGGTCCGCGCGGCTCGCGAGCTCGAGCGCGGACCCGCTGCCGACGGGCGACGGCAGGTCGATCACGACGAGATCGTGCGTGTCGCGGCGTTCGTCGAGCCACTCGCCGGCGACGTCGCCGATCTCGATCGGGTACCGCTCCATCGTGAGGCCGGTGATGGTGGGCTGGGTGGCGTAGGGGTCGTTCGAGGCGAAGAGCACGCGGCTGCCGCTGAGCGCGGCCGTCTCGGCGAGCAGCCGCGCGACGGCGCTCGCCCGGCCGATCGTGACGGCCTCGGTCACCGCGACGACGCTGTGGGGCCGGTCGGCCTCGAGCACGCGCCGGACGGCGTCGAGCGCCCGCAGCTCTCCCTCGCGGGGGCCGTGCGGACGTGACCCGGGCAGCAGCGCGGAGCGTGGGAGGTCGGTGAGGATCGCGGCGCGCAGGTCGGTGATGATCTCGCCCGCACGCGGACGGCGGTCGCGGGCCTCGCGCCATGCGAGCAGCGAGCAGCCCATCATCAGCCCGAACAGGCCCGCGTAGAGCGCCATCAGCTTCGCCGGCGGCCGGGTACGGCTGGTCGGCAGCGGCGCGCTGCGGATGATGTCGACGGTCGGCGGGCGGAACTTCAGCATGAGCTCCAGGCGCAGCACGCGGCCGACCTGCCGCTGCATCGACTGCTCGAGGTCGCGGCGGTTGAGGGAGTTGTCGCGGCGGGCCTTCGCCAGCTGCCGGATGGTCGCGTCGAGCGACGTCTGGGTCGAGTTCAGGGCCGCGGTGATGCGACGGTTGTCGGACTGGCGCCGGAGCGTGACGATCGCCTTCGCGAACGCGTTCGCGAGGTTCTGCGCGCCCTCGGCCGTGCTCGCGCGACCGTTCGCGTCGGGGAGGTAGAACTTCGTGTCGAGGGAGACGTCGGTGTCGGCGAGGATGGTGCGGCCCGCGGTCGCCGGCTGCAGCCCCACGAGTTCGGTCGCCTTGATCGCCGCGGCCTGCGTGTCGAGGTTGCCGGGCTGCTCGTAGAGCACCTGCTGGATCGTCTCGACCTTCGCCCCGAGCCCGAAGATGTCGCGGTCGAGGTTCTGGTTGTGGAGGCCCATGACCGCCGACGCCTTGAACTGGCCGGGCTGACGATGCACCGCGAGGAAGGTGATCGATGCCGCCGCGAACGTGCAGAGAGCGACGATCCACCAGCGGTCACGCAGGGCGGTGAAGAACGGACGCGCCTGCGGAGCCGGGACGGACACTGGTCGCATTCTCGCATCCCCGCCGACTCGCGTGCGGCAGCGCACACTCCGGCCGATACAATGCCAGCCGGTTCGTTTCCCCTGTAGGAGCCAAAGTCCCGTGGCCGATCTCACCCGTGAACTCATCCAGGCACGCATCGAGCGTGCGCTCGCGGCGTTCGACGTCGACGTCGAGACCCTCACCCCGGAGTCGGGGCTGGAGGATGCGGACATCGACTCCCTCGACATCGTCGAGCTGAGCCAGATCCTCGAGGACGACTACAAGATCGACATCAAACCCCAGGATTTCCAGGGTTCCACGACCTACGGCGACGCGCTCGACGTGGTCTTCCGACGCGCCGGCGTCTAGCCCGGATGGGCATCGTCCTCCTCTGCCCCGGCCAGGGGCAGGTTCCCCGTGACCTCGGCGATCTCGTCCTCGCCAGCGGCGATGATCTGGCCGCCGCGTACGCCGACAAACTCGGTGCGGATGCGCATCTCGACCCGCTGAAAGATTTCGCCCGGGCTCAGGCTGCGCTCGTCGCGGTGGGCATCGGACGCGGTCGACGCGCTCTCGAGTTGCTCCAGACGCCATCCGTCCGCGGGGAGTACGGCGAGGTCCTGGCCATCGCCGGACACTCCCTCGGCGAGATCACGGCCCTCGCGCTCGGTGGCGCGCTCGACGCCACCGACGCGGTCCGGCTGGCCGCCGACCGCGGTCGCGCGTTCGAGGACTTCCACTCGCCGGACTGGGACGCCGCCGGCATGCTCGCCATCTCCGGCCCGACCGTCCAGGACGAGATCGCCGCGCTGCTCGCCGAGTACGGCGGCGAACTCGCCAACGACAACGCCCCCGACCAGGTCGTCGTCTCCGCGACGCACGAGCAGATCGCCGCGCTGACCACCGAGGCCCGCGAGCGGTCGCTGCGCGCGGTCCGCCTCGAGACGACGGGCCCCGGGCACAGCTCGTACATGGCGTCGATCGTCGCGCCGGTGCGTGCCGCGGTCGAAGGCGCGCCGTTCCACGCCGCCACGATCCCGGTCTACTCCGGTCTCACCGCGGCGCCGTTCATCGACCTGCCCGGCGAGGTGAGCGGCATCCTCGCGAACCAGGTCCGCTGGCGCGAGACGCTCCTCGAGCTCGCGACGCTCGAGCCCACGCACTTCCTCGACGTCGGTCCCGGAGGCGCGATGGCGCGTCTGGCCCGCAAGACCGTCCCCGACGTCCCCACCGTCACCCTCGACGACCTGGAGTCCGCATGACCGACCCGCAGGCCGACCTCCTCGGCATCCCCGGCGGCCTCCCGTACCGCGCCACGCTCGCGGGCGTCGGCTACGCGCTGCCCCGCAACTCCTACGCGAACTCCGTGGTCGAGGAGCTCATCGGGGTCAAGCCCGACTGGCTCGAGTCGCGCACCGGCATCCGCGAGCGCCGCTGGGCCGACCAGGACGAGACCGTTCTCACCCTCGCGCAGGAGGCCTCCGAGAAGGCCATCGCGCAGGCCGGTCTCACCGTGAAGGACATCGACCACGTGATCGTGGCCACCTACACCTTCGACCGCATCACCCCGAACGCCGCGCCGTTCCTCACCCACGCCATGGGCATCGACCGCTCCGCCGGCGCGGTCGACATCTCCGCGGCCTGCGCAGGCTGGCTCTCGGGCGTGAAGTACGCGTCGTCGATGATCGAGACGGGGCGCGCGCAGAACGTCCTCGTCGTCGCCTCCGACGTCATCTCGCCGCTCGGCTCCGAGCACCAGAAGGCCGGCGTCGCCGTCATGGCCGACGGCGCCGGCGCGGGCGTCATCACCCGCCAGACCGACGACCGCGGCGGCGCGATCGGCGAGATCGTGATCCACGCGGACGGCGAATACGCGGAGATGATCGGTGGCTACAAGAACACCGAGCGCACGTGGATGCGCGGGCAGGAGACCTACATGGTCGCCGTCGGTGAGCTGGTCAACGTCACCAAGGAGATCCTCGAGGTCGCCGGCAAGACCAAGGAGGACATCGACCTGTTCGTGTTCCACCAGGCCAACGCCCGCATCCTCCAGGCCGTCGGCGCACGCCTCGACATCGACCCGGACAAGTCCGTCACCTACCTCGGCGACACCGGCAACATCTCCGCCGCCACCGTCCCGATGGCCATGACGCGCGCCCGCGAGGACGGCAAGCTCAAGCAGGGCGACCTCATCCTCACGGCCGCGATCGGCGCGGGGTACATCTGGGCCGCGGGCCTCATGCGCTGGGGCATCGCCGATCCCGCGTGAGAGGCTTACGCCGCTGCTAGGTGCGTATCGCGGGTGGGCATCTCGTCCCAAGTTCGTCCATCTAGAAGGCGTCCGCCGGTTTTTGGGCGATGGCCACCCCATTGTTTGAA
Source organism: Patulibacter sp. (assembly GCA_031119595.1). Lineage (GTDB taxonomy): Bacteria > Actinomycetota > Thermoleophilia > Solirubrobacterales > Solirubrobacteraceae > JAGIBJ01. The sequence goes on from JAVHXX010000044.1 coordinate 14,102, forward strand.
GAAGAAGGCAACTTCTTCGGCCGAGCAGCGATCTCTGAGATTGCGAACCCATTCCGGGTCGATGCGGCGGTGCTTCGGCCCAGACTCACCGCCCGCAATCAGCCAATCAATGTCGCTCAAGTCAAGGTCGGTCAGGGGTCCGAGGAGTGGCTCGGCACTGATGAACTTGACTGCGGCGGGGACAGTCCGAAGGGCATCCGCGCGATCTACAAATCGGCGATTTTCAATCGTGACTCCCATCCAAACGTTGGGGGCCCAGTCGAGTTCCGAGGAGAGTTCGACCAGCCGGCTCGGGCGCTTAGTCAATATCTGAAACGTGTGCCAATGCGCCGCGCGCATCGTCGCAAAGACCCGTTGTACGAACTCCAACGGGATCTCTTCATGGAAGAGGTCGGACATTGAATTGACGAAGATCGTCTTGGGCTTTCGCCAGCGCAGCGGGACCTCGAGTCGCTCAGGCCAGAGCTTCAAATCGAAGCCTTGCTCGTAAGGATGGCCCGGAATCCCTCTCCATCGTTCGGCAAACGTTTTTGCGTAGCAATGCGCGCAGCCTGGACTGACCTGCGTGCAACCGGTTGCTGGATTCCACGTCGCTTCTGTCCACTCGAT
>JAVHXX010000614.1:0-972 GCA_031119595.1 Patulibacter sp.
GCGCCCCGCGAGGGGACGAACAGGTGCAGGTCGGCGGTGAGCCACGCGAACGGCCGCTCGGCCTCGAAGTCATCGACCTGCTCGTCGAAGCGGCCACGATGTCCCTCGGCAACGCCGACGTGCACATCACCGTCGAGCGGCGCTGAGCCCGGCGCCGCAGGAACGCCCCCGCGGCCCGGCGAACTGAACCCCCGATGAACGTCGCCAAGGCCGGACTCGCCTACGGCGCCGCCGTCGAGGACCTCCTCGCCTGGCTCACCGTCGAGAAGGGCCGATCGCGCAACACGATCGCCGCCTACCGCGCCGACCTGGACCGGCTCGGCGCGACCCTCCTCGCGCGCGACATCGCGCCGCTCGACGCGACCCACACCCAGCTCGCGTCGTACCTCGCCTCACTGGCCGAGGACGGCCGCAGCATCGCGACGCTCCGCCGCCACACCGCGTCGATCCGTCAGCTGTTCGGCTTCCTCGTCGCCGAGGGCCGGCTCACCCGCGACCCGACCGTCGACCTGCGCCCGCCCCGCGAGCGCCGCGCCGCACCCGAGGCGCTCACCCGCGACGAGATGTCGTCGCTCCTCGCCACGGTCCGCGGCGACACGCCCCTCGCGCTGCGCGACCGGGTGATGCTCGAGCTCCTCTACGCGAGCGGCCTGCGGGTCTCCGAGCTCGTGTCGCTCGAACTGCGGCACCTCGATCTCGAGGAGCGCCTGCTGCTCGTGCGCGGCAAGGGCGACAAGGAACGGCTCGTGCCGTTCGGCGGTGCCGCCCTGAGTGCGGTCCGTGCCTGGCTGCTCGACGGTCGCCCGGCACTCCTGCGCGACCGCGCGATGCCCTGGCTCGTGCTCAACCACCGCGGCGGGAAGCTCAGCCGCCAGTCGGTCCATGCGGTCGTCGCCGAAGCGGGGAAGCGGGCCGGCCTCGCCCACGAGATCGGGCCGCGGGCGGCGCGGATGCGGTCCAGCCACGGGTTGT
>JAVHXX010000614.1:982-2690 GCA_031119595.1 Patulibacter sp.
CCGGCACACCTTCGCCACGCACCTGCTCGCGGGCGGCTGTGATCTGCGCGTGTTGCAGGAGATGCTCGGCCACGCGAGCGTCGCGACGACGCAGATCTACACGCACGTCTCCGCCGACCACCTCCGCGACGCCTACCTCGGTGCGCACCCCCGGGCCAGGGTCGACCCTGCGCCGCGCGTCCTGCGATGATGCGTGGGCGTGCGCCGCGTCCTGCTCACCTCCGCACTCCTCCTGCTCACCGGGCTCGCCGCCTGCGGCGACGGCCCCACCCAGGAGCCGAGTGTCGGCCGTCCCCAGCTCGACCCGAGCGGCGTGCCGTTCAACCTCGCCGGCGGCGGCTCGATCGACATGCCGTCGACCTGGACCACCACGGCCGGCCCCGCCGGCGGCCCCGAACTCGTCCGGTCGACGTCCGGGCAGGGCGCGATCGTCGTGTGGAAATACCCCCGCACCGAACCGCTCCCGACCACCCGCAAGGACCTCCGCAACACGCGCCGCAGCCTCCGCAACGCGATCACCACCCGCGACCCCACGTTCAAGGTGACGCTCGCGCTCCTCAAGGAGACGCCGCAGCCGTCGGTGGAGATCGCCGGGATCGGCACGATGGCCGGCGCCAAGCGCTCCCTCCGGAGCATGCACGTCTACGCCAACGGCGCCGAGACCGTCGTCGACTGCATCGGTCCCGTCGGCGATGCGAAGGCCTTCACGGCGACGATCTGCGATCCCGTGATCGCGTCGCTGAACCTCGGTTGACGCACCTGCCCTCCGTGCGGCCCACCAGCGCCGGAGCCCCTAACGTGCACGGCATCGATGCCTGAGCTCCCCGAGGTCGAAACCGTCCGGCGCCAGCTGGCGCCCCACGTCGAAGGCCGCACGATCTCGGCGGTCCGGATCGACGATCCCCGCTGGTGCGCGCCGCAGGACGCCGCCGAGGTCGAGGAACGCCTCACCGGCCGCACGATCGCCGCCCTCGGCCGCCGCGGCAAGCACCTCATCGCCTCGTTGGACGACGGGCAGCAGCTGCTCATGCACCTGCGCATGACCGGCATCATCCTGTGGGACCCCGACGACGGCGCGCCGTACGAGCGCGTGCGCATCCATTTCGGTGACGCCCACGCGATCGCGTTCTGCGACCCACGACGGTTCGGCACCGGCCTGCTCCTGCCCGACGAGGCCGCGCGCGACGAGTACCTCGACGCACGCCTCGGACCGGAGCCGCTCGATCCTGCGGTCTTCACCGACGACGTCGTCGCTCGGGTGCTCCGGGGCCGCGACGCGCCCGTCAAGGGGATCCTCCTCGACCAGACGAAGATCGCGGGCATCGGCAACATCTACGCGGACGAGGCGCTGTTCCGTGCCGGCATCCACCCGGCACGCCCGGGGCGCATGGTCAAGCGCGCTCAGATCGGTCCGCTCCGCGAAGGGATCGTCGAATCGCTCCAGATGGGGATCGCCTCCGGCGGCGCGTCGATCGACGACTTCCGCCACCTCGACGGCGCCCGAGGCAGCTTCCAGGACGACTTCCTCGTCCACCGGCGCGAGGGCCTGCCGTGTCCGGACTGCGGCCACGAGATCACGAAGCTCGTCGTTGCCGGCCGCGGCACGTACGTGTGCGAGGTCTGTCAGCCGCCGCCGCGGAGCATGCCGCGCTCGGCCCGTCCGGTGAAGAGCCGCAAGAGCACGCCGGTCAAGCCGGCGGAGTGAACC
>JAVHXX010000615.1 GCA_031119595.1 Patulibacter sp.
GATCCTGCTTCCGCGCTGACTCGAACCCTCATCTGATATGTAGAGTGGTACGCCGTGGGCGCGGCGACGGGAAATGAGCGAGCAGACCCATCCGTCGTGTACATCGACGAGTCCAAGGTGCGGGACTACCTCTTGGTCGCGGTCGGACTCGATCGACGCGAGCTCCGCACGGCGCGGGCCGCGATCACGGAACTCATCCTCCGCGGCCAGTCGCGCCTGCACATGCGCAAGGAGAGCGACGCTCGACGCAATCTCATCCTCTCGAGGATCGCGACCCTGCGCTTGGACGTGACCGTCTTCCGGGCTCCGAAGGACGGGCGGAGCGACACCGTCCGGCGCGCGGACTGCATCCGAGCACTGGTGTCGTCGCTCCCCCGCGACTCGGCGACGACCCTGTGCTTCGAACTGGACGAGACGCTCGTCAGGAAGGACCGGCAGACGATCGTCGAAGCGGTCCACAGCTCGGGGAACGCCGGGTCGTTCGCGCATCGTCACGCGACAGCAGTCCACGAGCCGTTGCTGGCGTTGCCGGACGCACTCGGGTGGGCCTGGACGAAGGGCGGCGACTGGCGGCGCCGTTGCGACACCGAGATCTGCGTCGTCGACGTCTGACCGAGGGCGGACAGCGCGGGACCCGAGCGCCCAACCGTCCGGATGGGTCTCGGGTCCGCTTCTCGAAGCTCAGCGCAACGAGCACCTCAAGCGTACAGCGTCGCATTTCACACGCCACCGTGCCGGGCGTGGGTTCTTAGGGACGACACAGGCCACTGCTTCGGTCCCCGTATGCCCGCTGCCGAGCATGAGCGCATGACGGAGACGAACCAGACCCTCGACATCGACATCGTCGTCCCCTGCTACAACGAGCAGGACACGCTCGCCGCCCACGTCCGACGCCTGCACACGTTCTGCCGCACGTCGCTCCACCACTCGTGGCGGATCACGATCGCGGACAACGCCTCGACGGACGACACCGCCCGGATCGCGGACGACCTCGCCGCGATGCTCCCCGACGTGCACGCCGTGCACCTGCCACAGAAGGGCCGTGGCCGAGCGCTCAAGGCCGCCTGGGGTGCGTCCCCGGCGACCGTGCTCGTCTACGTCGACGAGGACCTGTCGACCGACCTCGCCGCGCTCGAGCCGCTCGTGGCACCGCTGCTGTCCGGGCACTCGGACGTCGCGATCGGGACCCGGCTGGCCGATTCGGCGCGTGTGGTGCGCGGCGGCAAGCGCGAGTTCATCTCCCGCTCGTACAACCTGCTGCTCCGCACCACGATGGGGGTCTCGTTCTCCGATGCGCAGTGCGGGTTCAAGGCGATCACCCGCCAGGCTGCCGAGCACGTGCTGCCGCTCTGCGAGGACGACGCCTGGTTCTTCGACACCGAGATGCTCGTCCTCGCCGAACACGCGGGGCTCCGCATCCACGAGGTCCCCGTCGACTGGGTCGACGACGTCAACTCCTCGGTGCACATCGCCTCGACCGCGACGGAGGACCTCAAGGGCATGTGGCGGGTCTCCCGCGGCATCGCGTCCGGCCGTGTCCCGGTCGCCGACGTGTACGAGGCGATCGGCCGTCGACCGTTCACCCCGCCGCACGTCGGGATACTCGGGCAGGTACTGCGGTTCGGCACGATCGGGGTGCTGTCGACCATCGCGTTCGCGGTGCTGTACGCCCTGTTCCGGCCGGCGATCGGCGCGCAGACGGCGGACTTCCTCGCGCTGCTGGTCACCGCGATCGGGAACACCGCGCTGAACCGACGGTTCACCTTCGGGGTGCGGGGCAGGGCGGGTGCGGGCCGGCACCACGTGCAGGGACTCGTGGTGTTCGGCATCGCGTGGGCGATCACCTCGGGGTCGCTCGTGGTGCTGCACGCCACCGCTCCGGGGTCGTCGCACAGTGCGGAGATCGTCGTGCTGACGGCGGCGAACCTCGTCGCCACCGGCGTCCGGTTCGTCCTGTTCAAGGCGTGGGTGTTCCGTGCCCGTCGGCGGCCGGAGCTCATCCGCCCGGGCACGACACCGGCAGCGGACGCGAGCACCGCGGCCACCGAGCCGATCGCCGCGGTGGAGGACCGCGCAGCGTGACTACGGCGGCTTCCGGCCGCCCGCCGACTGCCCGGCATTCGCACAACCGAAGTCACTCCGAACCGCGGGAATCCGTGGCGCGGAGTGACTTTCGTTGTGCGAGAGCGAACCGCGCCGCACCCGCACCGCGCCCACACCGCGCCCGCACCGCAGCACCCGCCGCGCGACCCGACGTCGCGGTGTTGCGCGGGCGGTATACCGCGCCGTAGCATCGCCTCACCGCACCACAACCCCACAGGGCCCGACTGCCACCACCGGTCTGCCCGCGGCGAGCGCTCCACTGATGCAGCCTGGCCGTCCGCTGCCGGCAACGCCCCACTGGACCCGCACACGTGAACCCCTCCTCCTTCGGTCTCTACGACCCTGCCCGCGAATCGAGCGACTGCGGCGTCGGTTTCATCACCCGACTCGACGGCACGCCGAGCCACGACGTCATCCGCAAGGGCGACGAAGCGCTGTGCGCCATCCCGCACCGGGGCGGCAAGTCCGCCGAGGGCGTCGGTGACGGTGCGGGCGTCAGCATCGACCTGTCGGTGGAGTTCTTCAGCGCGATCACCGGCGAGGAGCTCCGCGCAGGCCACTTCGGCGTCGCGAACTGCTTCGTGCC
>JAVHXX010000616.1 GCA_031119595.1 Patulibacter sp.
CACCTGCGTAGACGTCGTTGCGCGCCCAGCCGCCGTCGTCACCGCCCGGCCGGATCGCCAGGTTGCCGGCGATCGTCGGCTCCACGTGATCGGCGCCCGCACGGCGGACGGCCTCGGTCAGTTCTGCTCCGGCGACGACGCCGTACCCGGTGAACGACATGGCCCCATGCAACTCGGCCGCCCGGCTCGGGGCAGCCGTTGCCATCCGTTGCCACCCGGTCGACGAAGTACCGTCGAGCGATGGAGAGTCACGTCACCGAGGCGTACGCGTCTCGAGCCGAGGAGTACACGAGCCTGCTCGGCAGCATGGACAGCGTGCACCCGGAGGATCGAGATCTGGTCGTCCGCTGGGCCGAGGGCTGCGACGGAACCGTGGTCGACGCGGGTTGCGGGCCAGGCCACTGGACCGATCACCTCGCGGGCCTGGGGATTCCGGCCATCGGCATCGACGCTGTTCCGTGGTTCATCGACCATGCGGTGCAGCGAGCGCCGGGTCGTGACTTCCGACTCCGGCCGCTCGAGGCGACCGGACTGGCAACCGGAACCGTCGCTGGTGTACTGGCGTGGTACTCGCTGATCCATCACGAGCCGGGTCGTGTGCCCGAAGCGATCGCGGAGTTCGGCCGGATCGTGCGACCGGGTGGAGCGTTGCTGGTCGGGTTCTTCGACGGGCCGGAACTCGAGCCGTTCGACCACGCCGTCACGACCGCCTACCGGTGGCCGGTGGATCAGCTGGCGGGCGTGCTCGCCGATGGCGGCTTCACCGTCACCGACGTCCGGCATCGAGAAGATCCCGGACATCGCCCGCACGCCTCCATCAGCGCGGTGCGCCGCTGACCGGACACTCTTGGTCAGCGCTTCGGAGTCGGTCGAGCGCATCGGCGAAGTCTCCGAGTGCGAGGTCGATCTGGACGTCGACGGCCGAGGGTTCCGAGGTCATGCTCGGAGCGTAGCGCGGGATCACGGGCGCCAACCCGGGGTGACGAGGCCGGTCTCGTAGGCGAAGACGACGAGCTGGGCGCGGTCGCGGGCGCCGAGCTTGATCATCGCCCGGGAGACGTGGGTCTTCGTCGTCATCGGGCTGACGAAGAGGTGCTGGGCGATCTCGGCGTTCGTCATCCCGACCGCGACGAGCTGCATGACCTGGCGCTCCCGGTCGGTGAGGACGCCGAGCTCTGGTGCGAGGGACGACGGCTTGGCATGGGTGGCGTACGCCTCGACCAGGGAGCGGGTCGCCCCAGGAGAGAGCAGGGACTCCCCCGCGACGACGGTCCGGATCGCCCGGAGGAGTTCGGTGGGCTCGGTGTCCTTCACGAGGAACCCGGCGGCACCACCGCGGATCGCCTCGAACACGTAGTCGTCCTCTTCGAAGGTCGTGAGGATGACGACGTGCAGGCCGGCGAGGTCGGGGTCGGCCGAGATCCGCTGCGTCGCCGCGAGGCCGTCGGTGCCCGGCATCCGGATGTCCATCAGCACCACGTCGGGGTGTTCCCGCCGGGCGACGTCCACCGCGGTGTCGCCGTCGCCCGCCTCGCCGACCACGGTCATCCCGGGTTCGGCGTCGACGAGCGCCCGGAGTCCGGCGCGGACGAGCACCTGGTCGTCGACGAGGAGCACGCGGATCGTGTCGCGAGTGGTGGGATCGGTGGTCATCCGGCGTCCTCCGGTTCGGTGCCGACGACCGGGAGGCGCGCTGCCCCCCGCCAGCCGCCGTCGGTCGTCGGTCCGGCGGAGAGGGTGCCGTCGACGGCGTTCGCACGTTCTCGCATCCCGATGATGCCGTTGCCGGTCGACGCGAGCGGTTCGGTCGACGGGGTGCCGACCGCCTGCGGATCCACCGGGTGGTCCTCGACCAGGAGGTCGACGACGTCCGGCCCGATCGAGATCGTCACTGCCGCCCGGTGCCCCGGCGCGTGCTTCATCACGTTGGTCACCGACTCCTGCACGATGCGGAACGCGTTCCGGTCGGTGACGCCGTGCACGCCGTCCCTGTCCCCCTCGAGCGTCAGCGTGACGTCGATCCCGGCGGCCTGCGCGCGCTCCACCAGGTCGGCGACGCGATCGAGGCCCGCGGTCGGGGCGCGTTCCGACCCCGCTCCGTCGGCCGCACCCTCGTTCGCCCCGTCGACGGAACGGAGCACGCCGAGGATCGTCCGGAGCTCGACGAGGGCTTCGCGGCTCGAGTCGCGGATGCTGGCGAGGGAGTCCCGGGTCTGTTCCGGCAGGTCGGCCCCGAGGTGGAGGGCGACCCCCGCCTGGAGGTTGATGAGCGACATGCTGTGGGCGACCGAGTCGTGGAGTTCCCGTGCGATCCGGACCCGTTCGTCGGTTGCGCGGCGACGATCGGCCTCTGCCCGCTGTCGCCGTCGTTCGGCGACGCGCTCGAGGCGGACCCGGACGAGCTCGGACACCGCGATCGTCACCGTGACCCACGCGATGCAGAGCAGGCCTGCACTGAGGTCGAGGACCGCCGACCGCCCGAGTTGCACGTCGGCGGTGGGGAGCACCGCGATCGCCAGTCCCGCCGCACCGGCGACCCACCGTCGGTGCCCACGGAGCCACGCGTTCGCCATCGCCATCGTGAGGGCCGCGACGAACGGCCCACGAGGACTCACCAGCAGGGCGTACCCGATCGTGGTGGCGAGCGTGACGACGAGCACCGCGCGCGGCCATCGCC
>JAVHXX010000617.1 GCA_031119595.1 Patulibacter sp.
CCCCCGCATCTCGGTGCTCAGGTGTCATCGCATTGAACCGGTCCGCAGCGGGCATCTCGTCGTAGACGGACCGCACCCTGGCCTTGTCCAGCGGAGGCGTACGTCGCTCCGACGCGACGTCCGCCAACCTCTGGACGACGGCACGGGAGAACTGCTCGTATAACCCATCTCGGAAGGCGCGGTGCGAGTCCGTCCCGCACCGCGCTTCCCGAGATGGTCGCCGTCCCGTCGAGCAGCGCCTGCAGGGCGCCAGCCCCGTCTTCGAGCGGCACCGTCTGGATGGGCAGCGGGTCAAGTCGGCCATCGGCTACCCGCGCGAGCAGCTCAGGCGTCGATGGAGCCGATCCGACGCCGCGCTCGCTCGTCGCCGCTCGCGTGGGCGGCGCCGAACGCGGTCTCGTGCACGGACGGCGCCACCTCGAACGCGGGGAAGTCGTCCAGAGCGGGGCGGTCGCCCACGCACGCGATCCCCCCGCCGCGCGCGAGCAGACGCAGATTGTCAGTTGCCGACGGCGCGGGCAGGATGTCGATGATCTCCATAGCTCCGAGGGCACGCACCCGTTCGTGGTCACGGGTCGACGCCGTCCGGGACCAGGACCACGGCGAGTGGGTCGGCGAGGCCGTACTCGGCCATCGCGCCATCTATGAGCAGGTCGCCGTGCCCCGCCACCCGCCGGCCGAGCAACGTCCTGGGGACGTCCGTGCCGACGGCATCCAGTGCGCCGGCGAAGTCGCACCCGGGGACGTGTGGCCACGCGACGCCGTCGTGACCGCCCGCGGCGACCTTCCAGTCCACCGGGCTGAGCCCGCAGGCCTCGACCCGGACCGGATCCAACCGGGTCCGGGCTCCGGCTTAACGATGTCGACGAGTCGGGACCCGGACGGTGTTCCAGGACATCGAGGGTGAGCGCAGGCATTCTGCCATCTTATTGTGGAAGTACAATCACTTGGAGGACCATGACATCGGCGCCACCCGCACCGCGTCGTTTCGCAGCGCTGCGCGACCGCCACGCGCGGCCGTATCTGTTCACGGCCGGCCTGTCCATGATGGGCGACAACAACGAACACGTGATCACCTACTGGGTGCTGTGGCAGGAGTTCCACTCACCGGCGCTGGTGGGTTTCGAGGTGGTGAGTCATTGGTTGCCGTTCTTGCTACTGTCGGTGCCGTTCGGAGCGCTCGCTGAGCGGTTTGACTGCCGGAGACTTGTGCAGGTGGCGCAGGGCTTGTTTATGTTCGTGTCCGCGATGTGGTGCGTGCTCTTCCTCACCGGCACGTTGCAGATGTGGGAGGCGTGCGTGTTGCTCGTCCTGCATGGGTGCGCCGGTGCGCTGTGGGCGCCGGCGGAGCAGATGCTGCTCCACGACCTCGCCGAGCCCGAGGATCTGCCCGGCGCCATCCGGCTCAACGCGACGTTCCGCAGCCTCGGCACCCTGTTCGGTCCGGTGGTCGGATCGCTCCTGCTGTTCGGGCTCGGCCCGACCTGGGGGATCCTGGCGAACATCGTCTTCTACCTGCCGATGACTGTGCTCATGCTCCGCATGCCGTTCACCGGGCACGTGCGGAACGGGTTCCGCCAGGTCGGTCGGATTTCGTTCCGCGCGATGGGCGCATCGCTCCGGACCGCAGCGCACGACCGCGCGCTCCTTGGGATGATCGTGCTCGGCGGACTCGTCGCGCTGTGCGTCGGCGCGTCCCTCGGGGTGTCGATCCCCGACTTCGCCGAGACGTTGGGGGCGGGCGACGGCGGGCTCGGGTACGGGATCCTGCTGTTCGCCAACGGAGCCGGCGGGGTCCTCGGCGGCCTGCTGCTCGAGGCCACCGGACTGGTCAAGCCGGACGCGCGGGCGGCCATCGTCGCGACCGTCCTCTTCGGCATCACCACCGTCGTCGCCGCGCTCTCGCAGCAGTACGTCCTCGTCGTCGTCGCGTTGTTCGTCGGCGGGGTCGCCACACTCGCGAGCGGGTCGATCGCGCAGGCGGTCGTGCAGCTGCGGGCACCCGCCGACCAGCGTGGTCGGATCGTCGGCGTCTACAACACCTTCGGGCAGGGGCTCCGGACGGGCAACGGCATCACGCTCGCGTTCCTCGGCACCGCGCTCGGGATTGGTCCGGCCGTCGCCGCGGGCGGTGCGGTCCTGGTCGTCGCCGCCGCGGTCGTCGGCGCCGTCGTCCTGTGGCGCTCGCCGCAATCGGCGTGACCCGGTCGGAGCACCCCTCGGGCTCGGTCGAGCCCGGTGTCGACTCGGGTGAGCACGTGTCGCGCAGCGCCGACGTCGGCCAGCAGTCCGGCATCGAGGGTCCGAAGTTGACCGGCCCAAAGCGATTAATGCTTTTCAACGTTCTCCCGCGCATTCGGCGTCACCATCCGCCGACGAATCGGGCGCCGCCGGCTTCCTGTTCCTGCGTCAGGAGCGTGCGAGTAGAGCAGCATGTGCATCGACTCCACCACACGGGCTGCGCACGAACCTGGGTTTCGCAACACCGTCGTCGCTGACTCCTGCACCGCACCGAACCTCCGGCGCGGTGTCACGGTCGTGCAAGGGGCGAGCGTGCACGTCGCGTCCATGGCCGAACTCGACGGCAGCTTCGCGACCGTGACCACCAGCAGAGCTGTGACCGCCACCACGGCCTAATGTCGCCCGGGTGATGTAGGTCGCAT
>JAVHXX010000045.1 GCA_031119595.1 Patulibacter sp.
CCCAGCAGCACGGCTGGGGCTCCACGATCGTGTGGGCGTTCCTCGCGCTCGCGGCGGTGCTCTTCGCGATCTTCATCGTCGTCGAGCGCGGCCACAAGGATCCGCTCGTCCCGCTCGACATCTTCTCCACGCGCAGCGTCGCCTCCGCGAACACCGTCGGCCTGCTGGCCTTCGGCGCGATCTTCCCGTTCTTCTTCTTCCTGTCGCTCTTCATGCAGCAGGTGCTCGGCTACGACGCCCTCAAGACCGGCTTCGCCTTCCTGCCGTTCTCGGTCTCGATCATCGTGACCGCCACGTTCGCATCGCAGCTCGTGCCGAAGATCGGCGTGAAGAAGTCGGCGATGATCGGCACCTTCTTCGCGGCGCTCGGGATGCTCCTGTTCGGCCTCTTCCTCGACCCGACCCTCGCGTACTTCCCAGGCGTGCTGATCCCGATGATCTTCCTCGCGATGGGCATGGGCATGACCTTCGTGCCGCTCACCTTCCTGGCCACGTCGAAGGTGGAACCGTCGAAGGCGGGGCTCGCCTCGGGTCTCTTCAACACGACCCAGCAGGTCGGCGGTGCCTTCGGCCTGGCGATCCTCGCCACCCTCGCCACGAGCCACCAGAACGGCAAGGCCACCGACCTCATCCAGGCCGGCCACGTGACCGCCCCGCCGAACCTCTTCCAGCCGGGGGCGCACCTCACGCCGCAGCTCCAGGAGATCGTCGGCAAGTCGCTCGTCGCCGGATGGCAGCTCGCCTTCCTCATCGGCGCGGCGCTCATCGCGCTCGCGTTCGTGGCCTCCGCGCTGCGCATCCGTGACGAGGACGCCGACCTCTCCGGCGACCTCATGCCGATGGGCTGATCGCCCCGAGTCACCGGTTTCAGGGGCGCCGGGGAAGGGGCCCTTCGGGCGCATCGGCGGTCTACACTTGACGCGTGGCAAGCGCGAGCCCTCCCCCGGGTCTGCCGTGGTCGTCCCTCAGGCAGACCGTCGCCTGGATGCGGCGTCCTCGCGAGACCGCCGACCGGTGTCTCCGTGACTTCGGCGACGTCTTCACGCTCCGGATGTTCGGCGAGGCGTACGCGCTCCACGCCGAGCCGGAGCTGATCCGCGAACTCGTCTCGCAGCCGGCGCACGTGCTCGCCGCCGGCCGCGCCAATGCGATGGTCGCGCCGCTCGTCGGCAGTGCCTCGCTGCTCGTCCTCGACGGCGACGAGCATCTGCAGACGCGTCGGCTCATGCTGCCGCCGCTGCACGGCGAACGCATGCGCTCCTACGAGCACACGATGCGCACGGTCGCGGAGAAGTCGATCGCCAGGTGGCCGCTCGAGGAGGCCTTCCCGACGCTCTCCCGCATGCAGTCGATCACCCTCGACGTGATCGTGGAGGTGGTGTTCGGCATCGTCGACACCCGCCGCGCCGCCGACGTCCGCACCGCCGTGCGTCACCTGCTGAAGGTCGGCACGAGCCCGCGCCTGCTGCTGGCGGTCGGACTCCGCGCCGGCCTCACGGGCCGGCCGCCGGCCGAGGGCGACCGTGCCCTGCGCAAGGTGAACCGCGCCCGCCGCGACCTGGGACGCCTGCTCGACGCCGAGATCTCGCGCCGCCGTGCGAGCGGCGACGACGGCGGTGACCGCCCCGACGTGCTCTCGATGCTCCTCGCCGCCCGCGACGAGGACGGCCACCCGCTCGAGACCGGCTACCTGCGCGACCAGCTCATCACCCTGCTGGTCGCCGGTCACGAGACCACGGCGACGAGTCTCGCCTGGGCCGTCGAGCGCATCGCGCGCCATCCCGACCTCCAGGACCGTCTCGCCGCGGAGGCGCTCGACGGGCGCTCGTCGCTCATCGACGCCACGATCAAGGAGACGCTCCGTGCCCGTCCGGCACTCCCGATCTTCATGCGCGAGGTGCTCGAGCCGGTCGAGATCGGCGGCTACCGCTACGAGCCGGGCGCGCTCGTCGGCGGCGCCGCGATCGCGCTGCACCGGCGTCCCGACCTGTACCCGGATCCGGATGCGTTCCGTCCGGACCGCTTCCTCGGTGACGATGCCCCGGGCACCTACGAGTGGGTGCCGTTCGGCGGCGGGCTGCGCCGCTGCGTCGGCGCGAGCTTCGCGCTGCTCGAGATGCGCGTGATCCTCGCGGCGCTGCTCGCCGAGCGTCGCCTCGAGCCCGTCGACACGCGAGGCGAACCCATCCGACGCCGTGGCGTGGTCCTCGCGCCCGGGCGCGGCGGCGAGATCCGCGCGCCGCGGCGGCGGTCGACGCGCTCGGTCGCCGTCGACCCCGAGCACTCGCACGCACGATGACCCGGTCGCGCGTCCGGCCGGTCGCGCTGCTGCTCATCGCGCTCTCGATCGTCACCGGCGCCACCGCCGGCTGCGGCGGGTCCGACGGCGGTGACGCGGGAACCACGGCGCGTGCGGCGGCGGTGGCCTCGGGCCGCGCCTACGCGGCGCGGGTCGCGGCGATCACCCAACGCACGAGCTCGAGCCTGGCCGAACTCGCCCGGACCTCCAGCTACGAGACGGCGGCAGCGGCGCAGTCGTCGACCAGCGCCTATGCGACGGCGATCCGTGCGGCCGCCGGGCAGCTCGCGGCGGCCCGCCCGACGCCGGTGGTGGCGAAGCAGCACGCGGCGCTCGTCGCGCTCTACCGGTCGACCGCCGATCGGATGGATGCCTTGGCGAAGCAGTTTGCGGCGGCCCGCGACGTCGGCGCGCTCGCGAGCCAGGCGCAAGCATTCAGCGCCGAGGTCCAGCGCTACTCGACCCGTGAGCTCGAGCTCCGCACGGCGATCGTGCAGGCCCTCTCCGCGCAGGCGTCCCCGCCGGTGCTCGGCACCGGCCCGTCGGTTCAGCCGACGTCCCTCGACCCGGGCTGATCGGCATCGGAGGCGGCGGCCGCGGCGAGGTCGGCGTCGGTGATCGCCGTGAACTCGCTCACGTGCCCGCCCTCGTCGAGTCCGGCTGGGTCCGCGCCCATGGGGAGTTCGTGGTGGACGACCTTGGGCGGCGTGGGGGCGGCCGCGGGCGCGGGCGGGGCCGCAGCCGGCGTGGGCTTCTCCTCTGCCGTGGCAACAGGGGCGTCTGCGGTGTCCGGGGTCGAGTCCACGGCGGCGGCGACGGCCGCGGCGACGGCGTCGGCCGCTTCGGCGATCGGATCGGCGGCCGGCGAGTCGGCGAGCGCCGCACGCTCCGCGGTACCGACGGGCTCGGCCGGCGGGTCGGCGAGCGCCGCACGCTCCGCGGTGCCGAGCGGCTCGAGCGCGGTGAGGGCGCCCATCGCCACGGTCATCTGGGCGGCGTCCTCCCCGGCGGTGAGCGACGCGAATGCCGGACGGTCGGCGAGGTCGAGGGGCTCGGTGGCCTCGCCCACGCCCTCGGCTCCGGGCCCGTGGTCGCCCGGGTGCGCGAGGCGATGCACGGTGGGCGCCCAGGCCTCGTGGGCGGTGGCGGGGAAGATCGCGTACTGCGCGACCCGCGTCGCGATGCCGCCGACGAGCGCGAGGGCGAGCGCCACGGCGACCGGCGTGTGCGCGACGCCCGAGTCGGCGCCTGCGACCGCGGCGATGACGAGCCACAGCACCCACACGGCGAGCGGCGCGAAGGCGAAGGACGGGTCGCGGAGGAAGCCGCCGATGGCGATCGGCAGGGCGACCGCGAGCCACCAGGCGCCGAGCACCGCGACGAGGTCGCCGCCGGCCAGCATCAGCAGGCCCACGAGGGCCACGGCCACGGGCAGGCCGTAGTGGAACGGCACACCCCACCGGGTGAGGCTGCGGACGTGCGGTGCCCCGATCGACTCCGTCTCGATGCTCACCCCTCCGAGTCTGACCCGTCGGGCGGGCGCCGGCGCCACGTGCCTTGCAGCGTCACGGGGACGGGCGACCCTGCAGGATCGTCCGCGAGCGCACGCTCCGGCGTGGCGGGCGACTATCGTCGGCGTCCTATGACTCCGGACCTCGATCGTCTCGCCGCCCTCGCCGTCCGCTTCGGGGCCAACGTGCAGCCCGGGCAGGTCGTCGCGATCTCGTGCGAACCGGGCAAGGAGGAGGTCGTCCGGGCCATCGCCGCCGAGGCCTACAAGGCCGGGGCGAAGTTCGTCGACGTGAGCTGGTTCGACCCGCACCTCAAGCGTGCGCGGGTGCTCCATTCCGACGAGGACAGCCTCTCGTTCGTGCCGCCGTGGATCGGCCGCCGCATCCTCGACCTCGGCGAGATGCGCGGCGCACGGATCGGCCTGACCGGCCCCGCCGCGCCTGGGCTCCTCGGCGACCTGGACCCCGTCCGGATCGGCAAGGATCCGCTGCCATTCGTGCCCGAGGCCGTCAAGGTCGTCAACGACCAGACCACCAACTGGACCGCCGTGCCCTGCCCGACCGGCCCGTGGGCCGAGCTGGTCTTCCCGGATCTCCCCGCGGACCAGGCCCTCGACAAGCTCTGGGACCAGCTCTGGCACGTGCTCCGTCTCGACGAGGCCGATCCGGTCGCCGCGTGGAAGGAGCGCTTCGAACACCTCTCCGCGGTCGCGATCCGCCTCACCGAACTCAACCTCGACAGCCTCCACTTCGTGGGTCCGGGCACCGATCTCACCGTCGGACTGCTCTCCACGAGCAAGTGGATCGCCGCGCAGATGCGCACGGTCGGTGGCATCGACCACGCCCCGAACCTGCCGTCCGAGGAGATCTTCACCGCCCCGGATCCGGAGCGCACCCACGGCACCGCCCGCATGACGCGCCCGCTCGTCCTCGGCGGCTCGTCGATCACGGGGCTGCAGGTGCGCTTCGAGAACGGCCGCGCCGTCGAGGTGAGCTCCGAGGAGCACGGCGACGTCCTCAAGGAGTACCTCAAGCGCGACGACGGCGCGAACCGCCTCGGTGAGGTCGCCCTCGTCGACGGCGCCGGCCGGATCGGCCCGCTCGGCACCGTCTTCTACGACACCCTCCTCGACGAGAACGCCGCCAGCCACGTGGCGTTCGGGTCGGCGTACTCGATGACGGCCGGCGAGGCCGACCAGAGCCGCATCAACACGTCGCAGATCCACATCGACGTGATGCTCGGCTCGCCCGAGATCGACGTCACCGGCCTGCGCCGCGACGGCTCCGAGATCCCGGTCCTCATCGGCGGGGAGTGGAAGGTCTGACCCATGCGTGACCTGGCCGCCTGGTGCTTCCGGCACCGGCGGATCGTGCTGGCCCTCTGGGTCGTCGCACTGATCGCCCTCCAGGCGGCCAGCTCATCGGTCGGGTCCGACTACAAGGACACCTTCAAGCTGAAGGACTCGCCGAGCAAGCAGGCCCTCGACCTGCTGCGCGAGGCGGCACCGCAGGCGGCCGGCGACTCCGACCAGATCGTCTTCCACGCGCTGCGCGGCAAGCTCACCGACGACGCCGCCCAGCACACGGTCCAGCACCTGCTGCGGCAGGTCGCGACGATGAAGCACGTCGGCGCGGTCTCCTCGCCCTACGGTGCGCGCGGCCGCGCGCAGATGGCGAAGGGCAAGACGATCGCCTACGCCACGGTCACCTTCGACGAGGACGTGACCACGCTCCCGATCCACGACGTGAACCGCGTGATCCACGCGGCGCAGGCGATCGCGGGACCGTCACTGCAGGTCGAGCTCGGCGGGTCGGCGATCGAGCGGGCCTCGCCACCACCGGCGGGGCACGGCACCCAGGAGGGCGTGGCGATGGCCCTCATCGTGCTCCTGATCGTGTTCGGATCGCTGCTCGCCGCCGTGCTGCCGATCGTCACGGCGGTGTTCGCGCTCGGGACCGGCGTCGCGGCGATCGATCTCCTCTCGAACGCGATCACGATGGCGTCGTTTAGTCAACAGCTGGCGCTGCTCATCGGGCTCGGCGTCGGGGTCGACTACGCGCTCTTCATCGTCACGCGGTACCGCCAGGCGATGCTGCGCGGGAAGACGAGCGAGGAGGCGATCATCCAGTCGCTCGACACCTCCGGCCGCGCGGTGCTCTTCGCCGGCGTGACGGTGTGCATCGCACTGCTCGGGATGTTCGCGCTCGGGGTGTCGTTCCTCTACGGCGTCGCCGTGGCCGCGAGCCTCGTCGTGCTCTTCACGGTGGTCGCGGCGCTCACGCTCCTGCCCGCGCTCCTCGGGTTCTTCGGCCAGCGCGTCCTCGGCCGCGCCAACGTGCGGCGCCTCGCCGCCGGGGAGCACACCACCTCCGACGAGTCGGCCGGGTGGGCTCGCTGGTCGGCGACGCTCGAGCGACGCCCCGTGCTGCTCGCCACGGCCGCGGCGCTCGTGATGCTTGCCATCGCCTCGCCCGCGCTGAGCATGCGGCTCGGCGCCTCCGATGCGGGCTCGGACCCGACCGACTCGACCACCCGCAAGGCCTACGACCTCCTCGCCGAGGGCTTCGGCCCCGGCTTCAACGGGCCACTGCAGCTCGTCGCCGAGGTCGTCCAGCCGAGCGAGCTCGCGCAGTTCGGGCGGGTCGTCGATGCGGTCCGCGACGACCCGGATGTCGTCCGCGCCTCGGATCCGCAGATGATCGGGCGCGGCGTGGCGGTGGCGCAGGTCATCGCGAAGGGCTCGCCCCAGGACGCCTCGACCACCGATCTCGTGCACCGGCTCCGCGACACCGTGGTGCCGCAGCACGAGGAGGGCCGCGTCGACGTGAAGGTCGGCGGGCAGACCGCGGTCTTCGTGGACTTCGCCGCGACGCTCTCCGCGAAGCTGCCGCTCTTCATCGGAATCGTCGTGTTGTTGTCGTTCCTGCTGCTCATGGCCGTGTTCCGGAGTCTGCTCATCCCGCTCATGGCCGCCGCCATGAACCTCCTGTCCGTCGTGGCGGCGTTCGGCGTCGTGACGGCCGTGTTCCAGCACGGCGTCGGCGCGGACCTCATCGGCGTGTCGCGCACCGGCCCGATCGAGGCGTTCGTGCCGGTGATGGTGTTCGCGATCCTCTTCGGGCTCTCGATGGACTACGAGGTCTTCCTCATGAGCCGCATCTACGAGGAGTGGCATCGCCGCCGCGACAACAAGGCCGCGATCGTCCACGGGCTCGCCGCGACCGGCCGCACGATCACGGCCGCCGCGGCGATCATGGTGCTCGTCTTCGCGGCGTTCATCTTCGGTGGCGTGCGGCTGATCAAGCTCTTCGGCCTCGGCCTGGCGAGTGCCGTCCTGCTCGACGCGATCGTCGTCCGCAGCGTGCTCGTGCCCGGTCTCATGCTGCTCGCCGGCACCCGCAACTGGTGGCTGCCCGCCTCCCTCGACCGCCTGATCCCGCGCCTCAACGTCGAGGGCAGCCTCGAGGATCCGCTGCCGGACGCCGGCGACGGGGGCGCGACGAGCCCCGTGAAGCCGCCGGCCCCGCGCGACCCGCGCGCGGACGACGCGCCGCCGCTCTGACCGGCCGCCTCAGCGGTCGACGCGGATCACGTTGACGAGGGCGCCCTCCGAGGGCACCATCGTCACGTTGCGGCGCTTCATGCGCTCGTCGGGCACGTGCACGGCTTCGAGCGTCGTGCGACGCAGCACTTCGCGCAGGACCTCGCGGCCCTCGAGCATCGCGAACGCCGCGCCGATGCAGCGGCGCACGCCACCGCCGAACGGGATCCACGTGTAGGTGTCCATCTTGCCGCCGGCGTAGCGGGTGGGGTCGAACTCCTCGGGGCGCTCGTAGCGGTCCGGGTGGCGGTTCAGACCGAGGATGCTCACGATCACGAGCTTCTCCGCGGGGATCGTGTACCCGCTGAGCTCGAAGGGACGCTGCACCATCCGTGCGGTCACGGGCACCACCGGGCGCAGGCGCAGCGCCTCCTGGAAGGTCGCGTCGATGACGCCGTCCGGGTCGCCGTGCTTCGCGGCCTCGACGGCTGCCGCCATCGCCTCGGGGTGGCGGACGAGCCGCTCGAAGGTCCACGAGAGCTGGCTCGCGGTGGTCTCGTGGCCGGCGAAGAGCAGGGTGACGAGCTCGTCGCGGAGCTCCTGCTGGCTCATCGGCTCGCCGTCCTCGTCGCGGGCGGTGAGGAGCATCGAGAGGATGTCGGTGCGCCGCTCCAGGTCCGGGGCCTCTCGGCGCGAGTCGAGCTCGCGGTAGATGAGCCGGTCGACCTCCTTCGACACCTGGGCGACGGGGCCGAAGAGGCGGCCCGCGCGGGTGGCGAGGATGAAGGTCGGGAGCATCACCCAACGGTTCTCGGTGAGCGCGAGGAGCTTGATGATCGCGGCCTTGAGCTCGTCGTGGCGGGCGCCGTCGCTCACGCCGAAGACGATCCGCAGGATCACCTCGAGCGTGATCGCCTGCATCTGCGGCTGGAGCTTGATCGTGGTGCCGGCCTGCCACTCGTCGACGACCGCGCCGGCGATGTCCTGGATGTCGGCGGCGTACCCGCGCATCCGGTCGCCGTGGAACGGCGGCAGCAGGAGACGGCGCTGCCGCAGGTGACGCCGGCCGTTGAGCGTGAGGAGGGAGTGCTCGCCCACGAACGGGCCGATCGGGCTGCCGGCCGTGGCGACGGGGACGTCGGCGGGGTCGGCGGTGAAGAGCTTCTTGACGTCGTCGGCGGAGCGCGTGATCACGCCGCCGCGGCCACCCGCGAAAGCCACGGTGGCGATGTCGCCGAACTGGCCGTGGAGGTCGAGGATGGCGTCGGCCTGGGCGGCGATCCAGCGGCGGGTCGTCTTCCACCCCGAACGCTGCGGGCTCGGCGGGACGTCGGAGGCGGGGCGCAGGGCGTGTTCGCCTGCGTCCGTCGGGATGGCGGTCGCGGTCATGCGATCTCCCGTTCGAGCTCGGAGGAGGTGCCCTTGATGATCACGACGCTGTGGTCGATGAGCTCGTCGAGCGTCATGCGGAGTTGGCCGGAGGCCCAGGAATCCAGGAGCGACTCGACCCCGGCGATCACGGCGAGCGCGAGGGCATGCGGCTGGAGCCCGCGGGCGCTGGTGGCGGCGGTGGGGCCGTAGCGCACGAGGAGCTCCGCGTACTCGTCGTGGGCGCGGCGGCGGAAGGTGGCCATGGCCTCGCTCTCGCTGCTGCCGAGCTCGGCCAGTTTGATCTTCACCCAGCGGGGGTCGCTCGTGATCGTCTGCACGAAGGCGAGCAGGCCGGCGCGGGCGCGGGCCTCGGTGTCGAGGGTGGGGTCCGCGGTGGCGTCGCGGACGCGCGCGACCACGCGCTCATGGACATGCTCGTGGACGGCGACGAGCAGGGACTGGAGGGAGTCGAAGCTCTCGTAGAAGTAGCGCTCGGCGAGGCCGCTCTCGCGCAGGACCGCGCGGATGGAGGTGTTGCCGAAGCCGCCGGTGCCGATGAGCTGCACCCCGGCGCCGACGAGCTGCTCGCGCCGCTCGGCGTGGCGTTCCTCGGCGGTACGGCCGCCGTACCGCCGACCCGCGGCGGGGGTTCGCGAGGCACCGGCCATCAGAGGCCGGACGGTATCACCCGGTCCGCCCGGAGTGAAGGCGCCTGCCCGCAGATTGGCCGGGCGCGGCACTCCGGGCGCTGGTGGACTCAGTCGCGCGGTGGACCCGTATCCGGACGAACGGCCGATACGACCCACGCCGCGGTGACATCTCGTACGGCCGTACGCCACAGGTGGGCGCGTTCCTGCCGATGAACCATTCGGAATGCTCGATCCGGCTCTCAAACCGTTGCATCACCGTCGCCGCACCTGGATGCCCGGGGCCGATCCCCGGCGCTGGTCGTTCGACGGCGTCCACGGCGTGATCCTCGTCGCCGCCGTCGCAGTGCTGTTCGTCGTCGCCCCCGGCGGCCACTGGGCTCCGGCCTGGCAGGTCGCCGCGCTGCTCGGCGCGGCATGCTTCGCGACCGCCGTGCGGTTCGAGGTGGGGGCGGGGTGGAGCTCGCCCATGCAGATCGCCCAGGTCCCGCTGTGGCTCGCGGTTCCGCCCGCATGGTTCCCGGTGTTCGTCGCGATCAGCCTCGTCGTGGGGCAGGCGATCGAGTGGGCGCGTGCCGGACACGGCCGCCCGACGGTCGCCGTGCTCTACGCCGCCGACGACCTCTGGCACGCGATCGGCGCCGCCGTCGTGCTCGCGCTCGTGGGCCCGCTCACGGCCACGATGGGCGATTTCCCGTGGGTCCTGCTCGTGTTCGCGGGCCAGGTCCTCTTCGACGCCGTCTACACGCTCGCGCACGGACGCTTCGCCTGGGACGACCGCCTGCGCCGCACCGATCTCCTGAAGGCCTCGGCGTCGACCGCCGCCGTCGACCTCGCGCTGCTCCCCGTCGGCTTCCTCGTCGCGTATGCGTTCGCCACCGAGCCGCTCCTCGCGCTCTCGCTGGTGCCGCTCATCGGGCTGTTCGCCGTCTTCGCGCGCGAGCGCGAGGAGCGGATGTCGAAGGCCAGCGAACTCTCGAGCGCCTACCGCGGGACCGCGCAGCTCATGGCGACGATGCTCAAGGCCGACGACTCGTACACCGGCGGCGAGCACACCACGGGGGTCGTCGAGATGGCCCTGGCGCTCGGCCGCGAACTGGCGCTGCCGGACGACCAGCTCCGGTCGCTCGAGTTCGGCGCGATGCTCCACGACATCGGCAAGCTCCACGTCCCGAACGAGATCCTCAACAAGCCGGGCAAGCTCACCGACGAGGAGTGGGCGATCATCCGCGAGCACCCGGCGCTCGGGCAGCAGATGCTCGACACCGTCGGCGGGGCGCTCTCCGAGACGGGGCACATCGTCCGCGCCCACCACGAGCGGTACGACGGCACCGGCTACCCCGACGGCCTCCGCGGCGAGGCCATCCCCCTCGAGTCGCGCATCATCACCGTCTGCGACTCCTTCAGTGCGATGACGACCGACCGGCCCTACCGCGGCGCCATGTCCGCGCAGGAGGCCGCCGCCGAGCTCGACCGCTGTTGCGGCACCCAGTTCGACCCCGTCGTCGTCGCGGCGATGCACCGCGTCCTCGCGGGCCGAGGCCAGATCCTCACCGTGAGTCATCCGCGCCCCGCCGCCTCGCGGACCGGCGGCCGACTCGTCGCCTGATCGACCACGGGGCCACCCGGAGAGTCGTCCCCGGCGTCGGATCGCTAACCTGTGCGACTGCTCGGAGAGGTGCCGGAGCGGCTGAACGGGCATGATTGGAAATCATGTAGCGGGGCAACTCGCTCGGGGGTTCGAATCCCCCTCTCTCCTCTCGAACCGCGCCCGTGGCGCTCGCCCAGCGAGCCCGCGGGCGTCGGTCGTTCCGGGGCGGCGCCGGGTCGCGCGACGAATCGGTCACGCGGTGACCGAACTGTCGCGTGGAGCCGGGGCGGTGCCGGGTCGCGCGACGAATCGGTCACGCGGTGACCGAACCGTCGCGTGGAGCCGGAGCGGTGCCGGGTCGCGGCGCCCGGCGCCTCAGGCGACCGGCACGAACCGGCCGACGGCCATCGCGCGCAGGCGGGCGATGTCCTCGGCGCGGGAGCGCGACAGCGGCACGGTGGCGTTCGCCTCGGCGATGTACGCGGCGGTGTCGGCCGGGGCGTGACGCTGCAACGAGCCGAGCAGCGTGCCGACCACGACCTGTTCGAGCTCGGCGCCACTGAAGCCGTCGGTGGCGGCCGAGAGCTGGGCGAGGTCCACGGTGGCCGGATCCTGGCGGCGGGCGCGGAGGTGGATCGTGAGGATCTCGGTGCGTTCGTCGGCGGTGGGGAGGTCGACGAAGAACAGCTCGTCGAAGCGGCCCTTGCGCAGGAGCTCGGGCGGCAGGCGGAAGGCGTCGTTCGAGGTCGCGACGAGGAACACGCCGCTCTTGCTCTCGGCCATCCACGTGAGCAGGGTGCCGAGCTGCCGCTGCGACACGCCGCCGTCGGCGCTGTCGCTGCCGCCGGTGGCGAGGGCCTTCTCGATCTCGTCGATCCACAGGATCGCGGGCGCGAGCGACTCCGCGATCTCGAGCGACCGGCGGAGGTTCTTCTCGGTCTCGCCGATGTACTTGTCGTAGAGGCGGCCGGCATCGAGGCGCAGCAGTGGCATCGACCACGCGCGGGCGATCGCCTTCGCTGCGAGCGATTTGCCGCAGCCCTGCACGCCGGTGAGCAGCACGCCCTTGGGCTCCGGCAGGTTGAGGGCCCGCGCCTCCGCGCTGAAGCCGACCTGGGCGCGGCCGAGCCAGCCGCGCAGCCGGGCGAAGCCGCCGAGGGAGGCGTCGTTGTCCCCCGGCGGGTAGTACTCGAGGAGGCCGCCCGAGCCGATGGTGCGGGCCTTGAGGTCGACGAGCCTCGGCACGTCGGCGAGGTCGAGTACGCCGTCCTCGACCGCCGCCTGGGCGAGCGCCTGGCGGGCTTGCTCGAGCGTGAGGCCGCGGAGTGCGCTCACGACCTGGTTCGCGTCGAGCGGGGAGAGGGAGACGTTCGCGGAGCGGCTGAGGATCAGCGACTGGCTGACCGCGTTCAGGGTCGCGCCGTACTCCTCGTCGGTCGGCAGGCCGAGCGGCAGCGTCACGATCCGGTCGCGCAGCTCGGACGGCAGCTCCGGGTGCGAGCCGAGGATGATCACGGTCGATCGGCGCGGGCTGCGGTCGAAGTGGTCGAGGAGGTCGCGGAGGTTGCGCGACACCTCGGGATCACCGAGCGACGGGCGCAGGTCGCGCATGACGAAGATCGCTTCGAGGTCCAGTCCGGCTGCCGCGACGAGTGCCGCCGACGGCTTCGTCGACTGGTACATCGGCGGCTCGTCGGAGCCGCGGCGGGCGAGGCCCTGGGTGACCGTCCAGTCGAAGACGGGGATGTGGAGGTCGTAGCCGACGGTGTCGACGATCGACAGCGCGCGTGTCTCCTCGTCGGTGTCGAGGAGCACCCCGGCGTGGCGCGAGGTGATGAGCGTGCGCAGTTCGGTCGAGACGCTCGCGCGGGCCTGGATCTGCGGCGGCATGCCCACTGCATCGGCATCCGGGGCCGCGGATTGAACACGGCCCGTTGCGGCCCGGGCGGGGCCGGGTCCCGGCGGCGGCCCCACACCGCCGCCGGAACGTCTCGGGCGCTACTTCTGGCGGGTCGCCGTGAAGGCGAAGCTGCCGGTGCAGGAGCTGTCGGAGCTCGTGCCGGAGACCGTGCCGAGGATGGTCTTCGTCGAGGTCGCGCCGCCGTCGATGTAGAACTGGTCGTTCGGCGGGGCGTTGAACGCCGCGTGGAGCGTGCTGTAGACCGGGTTGCCGTTCGGGAGGAGCGTCGACGCGGAGGTCACCGCCGGGGCGACCGGCGTCTGCGTCGCGAAGCCGGCGTAGCAGGAGACCGTCGGGATGCCGGTCGCCGAGCCCGAGATCACGTGACCGCCCTGCACCGTGAAGGTGACGGAGGCGTCCGGGTTGCCGCCGGTCGTGGTCGCGGTGGCCGCCGAGTACACGCCGTCCTTGATCTTCGCGATCTTCGACACCTTGAACCGCTTGCGCGCCTTCACGGTGATCTTCTTCGAATACACGAGGTCGTAGGCGTGCGAGTTCGCGTTCTGGGTGATGTAGCCGCAGACCCGGTACTTGCCGTGGTCGTACGTGGTGACCTGGTCACCGGCACTGAAGGCGCCGGCCCCGAAGAGGTTGCCGCCCGCGATCTGCGTGGTCGACTGGCCCTTGCCGGCGCCCGTGGCCGGATCGGCGGGGCAGGAGCCGCCGCCCGAGTAGAGGTTCGCGTAGATGATGAAGCCGCCGAGCGCCTGGTCGCCGGGGCCGGTGTCGCCGGTGTAGCTGGCGGAGAACCGGGTGCCCTCGGTGATCGACTTCGGGAGCTTGATGGTCATCCCGCGCGTGCCCGCGAGGGCAGAGGTCGGAACGACGAGCGACGCGGCCGCGACGGCCGCGAGGAGGAGGCGATTTCGCATGGTGTCGCCCAAACTATCGGCCGGAAGTGGTCACGCGCGGCCGGACGGAACGGAGATTCCGCGCGGGGCCTGGTCGGGGGTGGGCGAGGCAGCACCGGGATCTCATGAAACTCTCAGACTGGGCCCAGCCGCCGCCAAGGACCCCGCGAAAAGGTGCTCTCCATGCGCCTCCCCCTTCCTCGGTCGCCGCTCACCGGCGTCCTCAGTGCTGCAGCCCTGCTGTCCGTCGGTGGCGCCGGCCTCGCCCTCCACACCAGTTCCGGCAGCGCCGCCTCCGCCTCGACCCGCACCGTCACCGTCGCGAAGGGCGTCGTGCAGTCGACGGCCTCTGGCACGGGCAACCTCGCTGCGGCCAACGAACTCGACCTGAACTTCGGCACGAGCGGCACCGTCTCCAAGGTCTACGTGAAGGAGGGCGAGCACGTTTCGCAGGGCCAGCTCATCGCCCGCCTCGACAGCGACTCCCAGAAGGTCGCGCTCGCGCAGGCGAAGGCCGACCTCACGTCCGCGGAGGACACGGCCGACAGCGTCGGCACCACCTCGACCGCCTCGGCCGGCGCCGAGGACACCGCGACGACCACGAGCGCGGTCATGGACGACAGCACCCAGGTCACGATGATCTCGGCCGCCGACACCCCCGCGACCACGCCGGCCGCCAGCACCCCGGAGACGGGCAGCGCCGCGACCACGCCGACCTCGACCGGCACGACCTC
>JAVHXX010000618.1 GCA_031119595.1 Patulibacter sp.
AAAGGGCCCGGGTCTGCTGCACGGCCCGCCCTCCCGGGGAGCACCCCGCCCCGACCAAATCGACACTTGCACCCAAGTCAAAACACCGGGCCGAAGGCCCAACCCAAAAGCAGGCCGAAGGCCGACCCGAACGCCACGCCGACCCGAACATCCACCAATGTCACGGATACCCCCGGCATCACGTCGCCGCAGCTTTCGACCCCGGTCGATTGCATCCACCGCGGCGGCCCGGCACGCTTGGACACGTGTCCGTCACCCATCGCTTCCGAACACGCCCGTCGCAGCGCCGCGCTGCCGTGTGCCTGGGTGCGTTGGTGGCCGCGGCGGCGTTCGGCACTCCGTCGGCATCGGCGCTGACGAAGGTCGCGGATCCGGTGAGCGTCTCACCGGACCATCCGACGCTCGATCAGTTCTACGGGGACGTCGCGATGGCGGCGGACGGGTCGCTGGCGGTCGTGTATTCGGAGCAGGATCCGACGGTCGGGTCGGACAGCGAGCGGGTCTTCGTCCAGCGGTTCTCGGCGTCGCTGGCGCCGGTCGGCACGCGGACGCAGATCGGTCCGAACGACCGCCGGGTGACCTTGCCGTCGATCGCGATGGCACCCGACGGCCGGTTCGCGGTCGCGTTCCAGACGTACGACCCGGACACCCACCTGCACGTGCAGCGCTTCGCGGCGAGCGGCGCCGCGGCGGGTGGCGTCATCGACCTCGAGACGGCCGGCCGCGACAACGACAGCTACCAGCCGGCCATCGCGATGGCCGACGACGGCCGCTTCGCGGTCGCATGGATCGGGCCGTCGTTCGAACTCCGGGTGCGGAGTTACGCCGCGGACGGAACGCCACTGACCGTGGTGCAACCGCTCGATGTCGGCAAGGTCTACCAGCAGGCACCGAGCATCGGGATGGCTCCCGATGGTCACTTCATCGTCTCGGGGACGCGCCGCGACACGCCGGTCGGCGAGCCACTCACGCAGCCCGGCTGGCGCTTCCACGCCGACGGCACCCCGGACGGCGGCGTGTTCACGCTCTTCTCCGGCGACGTCAACGTGAACGCCGGCGCCACGTCGATCGGCATGGCCGCCGACGGCACCGCCTTCACGGCCTGGGGCATGCGTCACTCGGCCGACCCGGGCGGCTACGAGCACGACGTCTGGGGTCGGAGCATCCCCGCGACCGGCACCCCGACGGCGACGCCGTTCATCGCGAATGACAACACGACGTACGTGCAGGCCAACCCGGACGTGGAACGGCCCGCGACGGGCGACATGCTCATCGCGTACGAGGGGTTCAACGGCGGAGCGCAGGTCGGGTACGTCCGGGTCTTCCAGGCCGACGGCACGCCCATCGGCATCGGCGCAGGCCTCAGCGTCACGCCGCCCGGCTACCTCCAGACCCCGCACGTCGACAGTGACGGCGCCGGCCGCCTCGCCTACGAGTACAACGGCCGCGACGCGAAGGACGCGTCACGGGCACGGGTGTACGTCGGTCGGTGGAACTACCTCGACTCCGTGCCGTCGCCGACGCCCACGCCGACCCCAACCCCCACCCCGGCAGCGTCGCCCGATCCGACCCCCGCGCCGGCCCCGGCCCCGGCTCCGCCGCAGACGCCCCAGGCCGGCACCACGCTCCTCCCCACCCCGGCACCCCCGGCCATCGCGGCCCCGGTCCCCGCCCAGGCCGCCTGCACGACCGGCAAGCTCATCCTCACCGACGTCTTCCCGCTCGCCGGCAAGACGCGCCTGCTCGGCGTCGCCGGGCCGCAGTCCGCGGGCCAGAAGGTCTCGATCGTGTCGACCTGGAACGGCAAGACGGTCGCCACGCTCACCGTCGCCGCCGACGGCTCGTTCGCCGGGACGGCGCCGCTCCCGCCCGCCGCGATCCGCACGACGAACGCCGCCCGCTACCAGGCGATCGTCGGCGGCCACAAGAGCCAACAGCTGAAGTTCGCGCGCCGCATGTACACGACCGGCATCACCGCCAGCGGCCGCTCGCTCACGTTCACGGGCGCCGCGGTCAAGCCGCTCGCGACGAAGCCGACCCCGATCGTCGTCCGCGCCTCCGCGTCGTGCTCGACCATCGCGAAGGGCGCGATCGTGGCGACGGTGCAGCCGAGCGCCTCGGGCACGTTCTCGGCCACGTTCCCGCTGCCGGCGGGCCTCGCCGCCGGCACGTCGGTGTACCTGCGGGCCGAGACCCAGGTCCGCAAGACCGTGAAGGGCAAGACGACCTTCCCGACCTACACCCTGACCCGCGGGATCAAGCTCGGCGCCTGATCCGGAAGCCTGGCTCCGGACGCCTGCGGGCGCGCCATGATGCGCCCATGACCCTCCACGAACGGGACTCGGTCCGCGATCAGCTGCTCGCTTCGGTGTTCGCCGGGCGCGACCTCTCGCACGAGCTGCCCAAGTACACCTTCCCGCGCGAGTCGATCGCGAGCGAGACCGCGTTCCAGGTGGTCCGCGACGAGCTCATGCTCGACGGCAACTCCCGCCAGAACCTGGCCACGTTCTGCCAGACCTGGGAGGAGCCGGAGGTCCACGAGCTCATGGATCTCTGCATCGACAAGAACATGATCGACAAGGACGAGTACCCGCAGACCGCGGAGCTCGAGCGGCGCTGCGTGAACATGCTCGCCGACCTGTGGAACGCCCCCGAGG
>JAVHXX010000619.1 GCA_031119595.1 Patulibacter sp.
TCTCCGAGATCGCGCGCGACAGCGTCGTGGTGGCGTTGAGGTGCGCGAACACCGACGCCGGCGCGGGGTCGGTGAGGTCGTCGGCGGGAACGTAGATGGCCTGGACCGAGGTGACCGAGCCCTGACGCGTCGAGGTGATGCGCTCCTGGAGGCCGCCCATCTCCGACTCGAGGGTCGGCTGGTAGCCGACCTGCGACGGCATGCGGCCGAGCAGAGCGGAGACCTCGGAACCGGCCTGGACGAACCGGAAGATGTTGTCGACGAACAGGAGGACGTCCTGGCCCGACTCCTCACGGAAGTACTCGGCCATGGTGAGACCGGTCAGGGCGACGCGCATGCGGGCTCCCGGCGGCTCGTTCATCTGGCCGAACACGAGCATCGTCTTGTCGATGACGCCCG
This sequence comes from Patulibacter sp., assembly GCA_031119595.1. Lineage (GTDB taxonomy): Bacteria > Actinomycetota > Thermoleophilia > Solirubrobacterales > Solirubrobacteraceae > JAGIBJ01. Next base: position 400 of record JAVHXX010000619.1, read on the forward strand.
ATTCCTTCATCTCGAGGTAGAGGTCGGTGCCCTCGCGCGAACGCTCGCCGACGCCGCAGAAGGCCGAGAGGCCGCCGTGCTCGGTCGCGAGGTTGTTGATGAGCTCCTGGATGAGGACGGTCTTGCCGACGCCGGCGCCGCCGAACAGGCCGACCTTGCCGCCCTTGGAGTACGGGGCGAGGAGGTCGATGACCTTGATGCCGGTCTCGAACATCTCGGTCGTCGGGGTGAGGTCGGTGACCTTCGGGGCCGGGCGGTGGATGCTCCAGCGCGCCTCGCCCTCGATCTGGTCGCCGCCGTCGATCGTCTCGCCGAGGACGTTGAAGATCCGGCCGAGGGTCGAGTTGCCGACCGGGACGGTGATCGGCTCGCCGAGGTCACGGACCTCGACGCCACGGGCGAGGCCGTCGGTCGAGTCCATGGCGACGGTGCGGACGCGGTTGTCGCCGAGGTGCTGGGCGACCTCGAGGACGAGGCGACCCTCACCGAGGGTGACCTCGAGCGCGTTGTTGATCTCGGGCAGCTTGTCCGGGAACACCGCCTCGACGACGACGCCCTGGATCTGCTCGATCCGCCCGATGTTCTTGGTAGCGGTTGAAGCTTCCATTGGTCCTTCGATGTTTCGGATCGTCGCTAGATCGCCTCGGCGCCTGCGACGACCTCCATGATCTCTTGGGTGATCTCGGCCTGGCGGGCTCGGTTCATCTCGAGCGTCAGGCTGGTGACGAGATCACCGGCGTTCTCTGATGCGTTGCGCATGGCCGTCATGCGCGCGCCGAACTCCGATGCTGCGGAGTCCAGCAGTGAGCGGAAGATCGTGATCTCGATGTAGTCCGGGATCAGTCGCTCGAGGATGTCTCTCGGGTCGGGCTCGTACTCGACCAGGGCGCTCGCCCCGGCCTTGCCCTTGACCTCGTCGGCGTCGCCGGTGGCGAGCGCCTCCTCGATCGGGTCCTGCTGGAGCGGCAGCAGCGTGAGCTGCGTGACCGCCTGCGTCAGCGCGGACACGAAGTGGTTGAAGAGCACCTCGACCTTGTCGACCTTGCCGTCGAGATACGCCGCGGCGAGGGTCTCGGCGACCTCTCGTGCGTCGGCGTAGGTCGGCTTCTCGGTGAACCCGGTGAACGACGCCTCGGGCGTACGGCCACGGAAGGTCATCGCGGACACGCCGCGGCGACCCGTCGCGTAGAAGACGACCTTGCGGCCGGCGAGCTCGTGCTCGGCAGCCAGCTTCTGCGCCGCGCGGATGATCTGCGAGTTGAACGCACCGGCCAGACCACGGTCTGCGGTGACGATCAGGATGCCGACCGTGTTGATCTCGTCACGACCCTGCAGCAGCGGGAACGCCTTGCGCTCCGCCGAGGAGGCGGCCTCGGCCGCCTGTCGGGTCATGTCGACGATCGCGTCCGCGTAGGGGCGCAGGGTCGCGACGCGCTCTTCCGCCTTGCGGAGGCGCGCAGCCGCGACCATCTCCATGGCACGCGTGATCTTCTCGATGTTCGAGATCGACGCGATGCGCTCTTTGACGTCGCGCTGGCTCACGCCGTGGCCGCCCCCGCGGGAGTGACGTCCTCGATCGGGTCGCCGTGCTCGTCGAAGGCGTACCCGAAGTCGTCCGAGTACTGCTTGATGTGACCCTCGAGCGCCGCGACGGAATCGTCGGACCAGTCGCCACCCTCGATCTTCGCGAGGAGCGCCGAGTCGTGGGCACGCAGGTAGGCGGTGAGGCCCGTCTGGTACTCCTCGACGCGGTCGGCCTCGATGCGGTCGACGTAGCCGTTGGTGGCAGCGAAGATCTGCGCGACCTGCTCGGCGACCGGCAGCGGCGAACGCTCGCCCTGGTTGAGCGTCTTCACGAGGCGCTCACCGCGGTTGAGGGTGCGGCGCGTGTCGGCGTCGAGGTCGGAGCCGAACTGCGCGAACGCCTCGAGGTCGCGGTACTGCGACAGCTCGCCCTTGATGCGGCCCGCGACCTTCTTCATCGGCTTCTGCTGCGCAGAGGAACCGACGCGCGACACCGAGATGCCGACGTTGATGGCCGGGCGGACGCCCTGGTTGAACAGCTTCGGCTCGAGGAAGATCTGGCCGTCGGTGATGGAGATGACGTTCGTCGGGATGTAGGCCGACACGTCGCCGGCCTGCGTCTCGATGATCGGCAGCGCGGTCATCGACCCGGCACCGAGCTCGTCGTTGAGCTTCACCGCGCGCTCGAGCAGGCGGGAGTGCAGGTAGAAGACGTCACCCGGGTAC
>JAVHXX010000620.1 GCA_031119595.1 Patulibacter sp.
AGGGCTACCCGGGTGACGAGGACAACGGCGAGATGAGCGCCTGGTACGTCTTCGCGACGATCGGCCTGTACCCGCTGGCGCCGTCCACGGGTTCCTACGTGCTCGTGCCGCCGTCGGTCCGCAGGACGGTGCTGCAGCAGCCGGGAGGCACGCCCACCGTCATCGAGGTCGCCGCCGGCTCCGCGGGTGCGTACGTCGCGTCGGTGACGGTCGACGGCTCGCCCTGGACGTCGGTCAGCATCCCGCACGCGGTGGTCGTGTCGGCGTCGCACATCGTCTTCACGCTGTCGTCCGAGCCGCAGGGCTGGGCGTCGGACACCCGCCCGGTGTCCGCGTCCGACGTGCACGGGTACCGGGACACCCCGGTCGACCTGCTGCCCGTGGGGCTCGCGCCGCTCAGCGACGACACCGGTCGGACGGTCACGGCGCTGACCGCTGGGACGTCGGTCTCGTTCGAGGTCGCAGCGGTCCCCACGTCGCTCTACACGGTCACCGCGTCCGAACCCGGCGTCTACTCGTGGGACGCGTCGCTCGGGGACACCCGCGTCGCCGTGCAGGACGCGGTGTTCGACTGGGCTGGGCAGACCCGGGTCTTCCGGCTGCAGGGGACCGGCACCGCGTTCTCGCTCTCCGCGGTGTCCGACCTGCCGCTCACGCAGCTCGAACTGATCGCGGCGGACACCCCGGAGGGCTGATCGCGCGTTCTCCGGAGGCTCTTGGGCGATTGCCAACCGCGTCGGGCATGCTCGGGCGCATGTCGATCGCGAACTCGTGGGACCCGTCCGGTGGCCGTGCCATCCCCGAGGACCAGGTGAAGGAAGACGGGCTGGAGCTCGACGAGGACCCGGCGATGCTCGGGATCTCGTTCGACGTCGTCGGCGGGGCGTCCGCCGATCCCGCCGCGGTCTCGCCCGTGGACGTCAGCGTGCCGAGCGCCCCGAGCTCCGCCGACTGACTGGTTCGGCACGCCTTCGCACAACCAAAGTCACCCCGAACAACGCGCGTGCGCAGTTCGGGGTGACTTTGGTTGTGCGGCCGGCTCGATGATCGGGCGGTACCCTGCCCGATCCGCTCAGGGAACGGTGTGCCCCGCGGCGGTGAACACGCGGTACCACTCCTCGCGCGAGAGCACCACGTCCGACCCTGCTGCCGAGTCCCGGACGCGCTGCGGGTTCGTCGTGCCGAGGACGACCTGGAAGTGGGCCGGGTGCCGGGTGATCCACGCCACGGCGATGCCCGTCGGGGTGACGCCGTGCGCGGCCGCGAGCTCGTCGAGCACGTCGTTCAGCTCGGCGTAGTGCTCGCGGTCGCCGAGGAAGACGCCGTCGAAGAAGCCCTTCTGGAACGGCGACCAGGCCTGCGGCGTGATGTCGTGCAGCCGCGAGTAGTTGAGGATGTCGTTGTCGCGGTCGATCGACTGGTCCAGGCCGCCCATGTTCGCCGCGAGGCCCTGCGTGATGACGTTCGCGTGCGTGATGCTCAGCTGCACCTGGTTGAACGCGAGCGGCTGCCGGACGTGCTTCTTGAGCAGCTCGACCTGGCCGGGGGTGTGGTTCGAGACGCCGAAGTGGTGCACCTTGCCGGCGGCGTGCAGTTCGTCGAAGGCCTTCGCGACCTCTTCCGGCTCGACGAGCGCATCGGGCCGGTGCAGGAGCAGGACGTCGATGAAGTCGGTGCGGAGCGCGGCCAGCGACTCGTCGACCGATTCGATGATGTGCTCGTACGAGAAGTCGAAGTACGCGCCGTTCGCGGTCGGGCGGATGCCGACCTTGGTCTGCAGCACGATCTCCGCGCGCTCGGACGGCGACAGGGTGACGGCCGAGCCGAACCGCTCCTCGCAGCCGTGCCACCCTCCGTAGACCGCGGCGTGGTCGAACATCGTCACGCCGGCGTCGCGCGAGGCGGCGTAGAGCGCGCGGATGTCCTCGTCGCTCATGTCGTTGATCCGCATCAGGCCGACGATGACGTCGGAGGCGGTGAGGTCCGTCTGTGGCAACTCCAGTGTCTTCACGCCCTCGATCCTGCCACCGGCGCCGCCGGACAGGCAGGCCCTGCCCGTACCCGCCAGGACCTACGGCAGCAGGACGGCGACGACGCCGGACCCGTCGGCCCAGGTGCCCGTGAGGGTCGCTCCAGCGGGCAGGACGGCGCCGACGACCCGTGCGATGACGAGGGACCCGTGATCGGTGTCGATCTCGGTCGTGTCGTCAGCGGTGCGCACGACGACCGAGGACACCGTCGGCGAGTCCGGCGCGGTGCCGCTGCCGATCGCCGTGCCCTCCTTCTCCCACGTTCCCGGGGCGCCGTCCCGGGTGAGTTCGGCCTCGTGGCCGCCGGTCGCGATCGCGCGGCGCAGGACGTCGGCGTACACGGGGTCGCCCGCGGCGTCGTACACCCAGCGGCGTCCGAGGACGGAGTGGTCCATCTCGGTGACGAGGAAGTCCTCGGCACCGACCAGTGGCGCCCCACGGTAGGTCAGGGGAGCGTGCAGCGTGCGTCCGTCAGGGGTCCGCACCAGGATCGTCTCGACGCCGACCTCGCCCTCGGGGTCGTCGAACCGGAACTTCCCCGCGATGGTGAGGTCCTCGCCGTCGGTCACCCCGCTCCACTGCTGCGTGGGCAACCATGCGGCGAGCGCCTCGGCCTT
>JAVHXX010000621.1 GCA_031119595.1 Patulibacter sp.
GTCGCGCGTGCTGATCGAGGCGACGCCTTTGTCGAGCAGGCCTTGGAGCTCCGGATCACGGCGCGCGGGCGGCGGCGGGACGCGTTCGGCGACGACCCGCCCCGGGCGGCCGCCGAGGACGACGATCCGATCGGCCACGCGTGCGGCCTCCGTCGGCTCATGCGTGACGAGCACGACGCACCGCCCCGAGGTCGCGTACTGCCGGAGCCGGTCCTGGGCGGCACGGCGTTCGACGGCGTCGACGGCCGACAGCGGCTCGTCGAGGAGGACGAGCGGCCGGGCGATCGCGAGGACGCCGGCCAGCAGCAGACGCTGGCGCTCGCCGCCCGACAGGCCGGTCGCGCGGCGGCCTCCGCGGCGCATCAGCGCGGGGTCGGTCGAGGCGAGGGCCTCGCGGGCGACCTTGCGTGCCGTGCGGCGGTCCACGCCGCTGGCCTCGAGCGGTAGGGCGGCGTTGCCGATCGCATCCCTCCACGGCACGGGGCGGGCCAGCTGGGGAAGGTACGCCGCGTGGCGCCGCGCGGACACCGCGGTCCGGTCGCCCAGGCGCAGCTCGCCCGACGACGGCTCGACGAGCCCCGCGAGCGCGCGCACCAGCGTGGTCTTGCCACTGCCGTTGACGCCGAGGATCGCCACGATCTCGCCACGGTGGAGGGCGAGGTCGACGCCCTCGATGATGGGTTCGCCGCCGCCCCCGAGGACGGTGAGGCCCTCGGATCGCAGCAGCGGGGTCATGGCGCCGTCGTCGCTGGCGCGTCGGTCGCGGTGACCTGCGGGATGGCGTCGAGCTCGCTCACCGAGAGGCGTTTCGAGGTGAGCTTCGAGGAGGCCGCGAAGGCGGTGAAGGCGTTCAGGGCCTTCGGGTCGAGCTGGCCGGCCGTGGTGGCGGTGCCGAAGAGCGGCTCGTAGTTGGCGAGCTGCTTCTTCGTGATGGCGGCGTCGAGCTCGGGGTAGCTCTTCTGCACGGCGTCGATGCCGACCTGCGGGTTCGCGATGACGTCACGGGTGCCGTGGGCGAGGGCCGCCGAGAACGCCGCGACGTGCTCGGGGTCGTTCATGCGGGTCGTCAGGGTCGAGAAGGCGACGAGGCCCGGGTAGGCCGGGCCGCCGAACTGGTCGAGGGCGAAGGTCCGGGCCTTCGTGCCGAGTTGCTCGAGCGTGACGGCGTCGGCCGGCCAGTAGGCCGTGCTGGCGTCGACCCGACCGGCGTGGAGGGCGTTGATGCCGTCGAAGCCGAGCGTGATGGTCTTCACCGGGAGCGGCTTGCCGTCCTTGCGGACGATCGCGTTCACGACGGCGGTGTCGGACGGAAGGCCCGTGACCGCGATCTTCTTGCCCTGTAGCTGGGTCGGGTCGGTGATGCCCGAGTCGGCGTTCACGAGGAGCCCGCTGAGCGGTCGCTGCACGATCGCGCCGGCGAGCGACACGATCTGGCGGCCGTCGGTCTGGCTCTTGGCCTCGGCGCGCTCGTTGCGCCGCGCCACGTCGATGAGGTCGGCGAGGCCGAGGTCGGCACGGCCGCGCGTCACCTGGGTGAGGGCGTCGGACGTCGAGGACGGCGCGACGATCTTGAGGTCGATGCCGGCCGCCTTGAAGTACCCCGCGCGCTGGGCCTGGAGCAGGCCCGCGTGGACGGCGTTGGGCTGGTAGTCGAGGACGAGGGTCCAGTGGACCGGGGCCTCGGCCGGCGCAGCAGCGGTGGTGCCGGCGGTCGCCCCCTTCCCGTCCTTGTCGCTGCCACAACCGGCGAGCAACATGAAGGTGGCGAGCGCAACGGTCGCGGCGACGGGACGAACCCGCGGCCACAATCCGGCACCCGGCAACGCCGGCTGACCCATTACGAGTCGCCCGCCGCGAGCTTCGGGGTGGTCCAGGGCTGCGCGAGCCGCTGCGCGAACCAGCCGGGGAGGTCGTCGATGGCGACGCGCGACTGCTCGAGCGAGTCGCGCTCACGGATGGTCACGGTGCGATCCTCGAGGGTCTGGTGGTCGACGGTGATCCCCCACGGGGTGCCGATCTCGTCGTGGCGGCGGTAGCGCTTGCCGATCGCACCGCCCTCGTCGTACTCGGTGCGCAGGATGCCGCGGAGGTTGTCGCGGATCTCCTTCGCGACCTCCGGCTGGCCGTCCTTCTTGACCAGCGGGAAGATGCCGGCGGTGATCGGCGCGAGGCGCGGGTGCAGGCGCAGGACCACGCGCTCCTCGCCGTTCTCGAGCGTCTCCTCGTCGTAGGCGTCGACGAGGAAGGCGAGCGTCGCGCGGTCGGCGCCGGCGGCCGGCTCGATCACGTGCGGGACGTACCGCTCCTTCGTGGCGCCGTCGAAGTACTCGAGCTTCTCGCCGGAGAACTCCGCGTGCTGCGTGAGGTCGAAGTTGCCGCGGTTGGCGACACCCTCGAGCTCCGACCAGCCGATCGGGAAGAGGTACTCGACGTCGGCGGTACCGGACGAGTAGTGCGACAGCTCGTCGGCGTCGTGCTCGCGCATCTGGAGGTGGTCGGGGCGCAGGCCGTACCGGACGTACCAGTCGTAGCGCTCCTTCTTCCAATGCTCGTACCACTGGCCGACCTCGTCCGGCGGGACGAAGAACTCCATCTCCATCTGCTCGAACTCGCGCGTGCGGAAGATGAAGTTGCCCGGCGTGATCT
>JAVHXX010000622.1 GCA_031119595.1 Patulibacter sp.
GGCGACGACGGCGAACCCGCCTGATCAGAAGTCGGTGTGGCCCAGCCGCGGCTCGGCCACGAACTCCGCTGTGGCGTCGGCGGCCGACTCGAGCTCGAGGATGATCAGCTCGTTGCGCCCGGCGCGGACCACCGGCCCGGGCACGTGCAGGGTCTCCTGCGGTCCGCGGGTCCAGTAGCGGCCGAGGTTGAAGCCGTTGATCCAGGCGACGCCCTTGCCGAAGCCGGTGGTGTCGAGGAACAGCGTCCCCGGCTCCTCCACGTCGAAGAAGGCGCGGGCGAAGACCGGCCCGGCCAGGCGCTCGGGAGCGGGGTCACCGACGGCCACGGAGGCGTCCAGCGCCTCGCGCACGGCGGCCAGTGACGGCAGGCGCAGCGGCAGCACGCTCCAGCGCTGCAGCTCCTCGCCATTCAGCTGCACCGGGCCGATGAGTCCCTTGGACTCGCCGATGCGGGGGCCGTAGTCGACGCGCCCCTGGTCCTCCACCAGCACCGTCAGGGTGCCGCGGCTCGGCGAGAGCGTGATCGCGCGGTCGTGGTGGTCGCGGGCGAGCACGCCGACGCGGGTGGAGCCGACGAAGACGTACGCACGGTCACGCACCTCCCCGAACTCCAGCACGGCGGGCTCCTGCGTGTCGATCTCGGTGCGGTAGAGGCCGAACCCGGAGTAGTGGCCGAGCTCGTCGAAGGTCGGGACGTCGTCGGTGTGCTGCCACTCCCCCAGGCGCCCGGCGACCGTGAAGAGCGGTACGGCCGACTCGAAGGTCTGCGAGAAGGCGGGAGCGGAGGCGGCCACGACGGGCTCCTCCACCGGGACCGACGCGTGCTTGGCGATGACGTCCCGGAACGCCCAGAACTTCTCGGTCGGCTCGCCGGCCTCGTCGAGCGGGGCGTCGTAGTCGTAGCTCGTGATGATGGGCTGGTAGACGCCCTTGTCGTTGGCGCCGTTGGTGAAGCCGAAGTTCGTGCCGCCGTGGAACATGTAGATGTTGACCGACGCTCCGAGGGCGAGCAGGTCGTCCAGGTCGGCGGCGGACTGCTCCACCGGCGTCGTGTGGTGGTGGGCGCCCCAGTGGTCGAACCAGCCGTCCCAGAACTCCGAGCACATGAGCGGGCCGGTCGGCTGGTGCTCGCGCAGGGTGGCGAGGCGCTCCTTCGAGCGCGAGCCGAACGAGGCGGTCTTGAGCAGCTCCGGCAGCGAGCCGTTCTCGAGCATGTCGGGCTGCGGCTGGTCGACGGTCGTCAGCGGCACGGTGATGCCGGCGCCACGGAACACCTCGACGAGGTGGCGCAGGTAGTCCTTGTCGTCGCCGTAGGCGCCGTACTCGTTCTCGACCTGCACGAGCAGCACGGGGCCGCCCTGGTGGATCTGGAACGGCTCGACGATGGCGAGCACACGTTCCAGGAAGGCGGTGACCGCGGCGACGAACACCGGCTCGGAGCGGCGGATGCCGACCGACGGGTCGGTGAAGAGCCAGGCGGGCAGGCCGCCGTTGTCCCACTCGGCACAGATGTAGGGGCCGGGGCGCACGATGGCGTGCATCCCCTCCTCCTGGATCGTGCGCAGGAAGCGGGCGAGGTCGAGCGCGCCATCGGCGGAGAAGGCGCCCGGCTGCGACTCGTGCGCGTTCCACGGGACATAGGTCTCGATGGTGTTCAGCCCCATCAGGCGGGCTTTGCGGATGCGGTCCGCCCAGTCGTCCGGGTGCACGCGGAAGTAGTGGATCGCTCCCGAGAGGATGCGGTACGGCTCGCCGTCGAGGACGAAGTCGTCGCCTGCGATCTCGAACGTGGTCATGAGGTGGGTTCTCCTGGTGGATCGGTGCAGACGCGTGGCCGGCCGCGGTGAGCGACCGGCCACGCGGGGCGGTCACTTGCCGGTGACGGTGAAGCCCTGCTTGTTGCCGTAGTCGACGATCGACTGCTGCCAGGCCTTCAGGCCCGTGTTCAGGTCGCTGTTCGACGCGTAGGACTGGCCGACCGAGTCGGCGTAGATGCTGTTCGCGTAGACCTGGTAGGGCAGGTACTGCCATCCGGTCGACACGTTCTTCGCACCGTCGGCGAGCACCTCGTTGATCTTCTGGCCACCGAAGTACTCGGGGGCGTCGGAGAGGAACGCGTCGGAGCTGAGGTCCTTGGTGGTCGACGGGAAGCCGCCGGACTTCAGGAACACCTTGATGCTGGCCTCGTCGTTGTTCAGCCACTTGAGGAAGCCGGCCGCGAGCGCCTGGTTCTTGCTCTGCTTCAGCACGACCTGGCCGCCGCCGCCGTTCTCGGCGTTGGCGGGCTTGCCGTCGTACGTCGGGATGGGCGCCACGCGCCACTGGCCGGAAGCCTCGGTGACCGACGACTCGAGGGTGCCGGGCATCCACGCGCCGGTGATCAGGGTCGCGATCGAGCCGTTGCCGAGCGCCTTGTACCACTCGTCGCTCCAGCCGGGAACGGAGGAGAGCAGCTTGCCCTCGACCAGCTTGTTCCAGGTGGCGGTCCACTTCTTGGTGCCCTCGTCCTGCAGGTTGACGGTGACGTCGGTGCCCTTGACCTCGAACGGACGGCCGCCGGCCTGCCAGATCATCGAGGTGGTGAAGCCCGCGTCGCCGGAGTCGGCCGCGATGTAGGCGTCCGGGTTCGACTTGT
>JAVHXX010000623.1 GCA_031119595.1 Patulibacter sp.
GGGCCGAAGCGGTCGTACTGGGCACGCGACTCAGGGTCGGCGAGCACGTGGTATGCCTCGCTGATCTTCTTGAAGGTGTCCTCGGCGCGCGGCTGCTTGTTCACATCCGGGTGGTACTTCCGGGCGAGCGCACGGTAGGCATGCTGGATCTCCTTGGAGTCGGCGGATCGTGAGACCCCGAGCAGCTGGTAGTAGTCGTCTGCCACGAGGTCACTCCCGCGCCGACGTGACGACGACGCTCGCGGGTCGCAGCAGCTGTTCCGGGGTGCCGAAGCCGAGCCGGGCGACCGCGACCACCGTCTGCGGCGGCACGTTCTCCTGCTCGATGACCGACACGACCTCGTGGATTCGTGGGTCGAACGGGACGCCGACCTGGTCGACGCGGGGATACCCCAGGTGTTCGAGGGCGACGACCGCCTGTTCCCGAATCGACTCGATGCCGTCGGTCAACGGATCCGTCATCTGCCTGGCGTAGGCGAGCGCGTCCGTAAGGCCGTCCACAACGGCGAGGAAGACGGACGCCGCACGCGCTCGCTCCGTGTCGCGGACCAGGGCGAGCTCGCGGGTGGTCCGCTTTCGCACGTTGTCGAGATCGGCTGCGGCTCGGCGCCAGCGATCCTCCAGCTCGGCCAGACGGGCGTCCCGTTCGGTCGGAGGGGCCGCGGGCAGCGCGGCCGTCGCGCCGGTGGGGGCGCCGACCTCCGGCTCCTCCGCGTCCGCAGCCCCGCGCGTGTCCGAGGTGTCCATGTCCCCGCGTCCCTCAGTTGCGGTCGAAGTCGGCGTCGACAACGTCGTCATCGGAATCGTCCGAGCCGCCGGGGCCGGCCGCGGTGTCCGGCGAGGTCGGCCCTTGGGCTGGGTGCTCCACAGACAGCGCGGCGTCCACTTGCCGGAGTTCACTGGTCAGCTCACGCGCCTCCGACGCGGGAACCTCCCGTTCGACGGCGTCCCTCGCCTGCTGCACCAGCAGCTCGGCGCGCGACCGCTCGTGCGGAGGCGCGGCGTCGCCGTGCTCCACGAGAGCCCGCTCGACCCGGTAGGCGGCGGCATCCAACTCGTTGCGGGCATCGATGTCTGCGCGCAGCCGCTGATCCTGCTCGCGGTTCTGCTCGGCCTCGCGCACCATGCGGTCGATCTCCGCCTGGTCGAGGTTCGTGGTGCCGCTGATGGTGATGCCCTGCTCGGCCCCGGTGTGCTTGTCGCGGGCGGTGACGTTGAGGATGCCGTTCGCGTCGATGTCGAACGTGACCTCGATCTGCGGTTCGCCCCGTGGCGCTGGCCGGATGCCGGTCAGCGAGAACCGGCCGAGGACGCGGTTGTCCGCCGCGCGTTCGCGCTCGCCCTGGAGCACCACGATCTCGACCGAGTCCTGGTCGTCCTGGGCGGTGGAGAAGACTTCGCTCCGGCGTGCGGGGATGGTCGTGTTGCGTTCGATGATCGGCGTCATGACGCCGCCGCGCGTCTCGACGCCGAGCGAGAGCGGGGTCACGTCGAGCAGGAGGACGTCGTTGACTTCCCCTTTCAGCACGCCGGCCTGGATGGCCGCGCCGATAGCAACGACCTCGTCGGGGTTCACGGTCATGTTGGGGTCCTTGCCGCCGGTGAGGCGCTTGACCAGCTCTTGCACCGCGGGGATCCTGGTCGAACCGCCGACGAGGATGACCTCGTCGATGTCGTTCTCGGTGACCTTCGCGTCCTGCATCGCCTGCCGCACCGGGCCGAGGCAGCGCTCGACCAGATCGGCGGTGATGTTGTCGAAGGTGGCGCGCTTGAGCGTCGTGGTCAGGTGCTTCGGGCCGGAGGCGTCCGCTGTGATGAACGGCAGGCTCACCTGGGTCTGGCTGACCGAGCTGAGTTCGACCTTCGCCTTCTCCGCGGCCTCGAACAGCCGCTGGAGGGCCTGAGAGTCGTTGCGCAGGTCGATGCCGTTCTCCTTCTGGGATTCGTCGGCGAGGTGGTCGACGATGCGGCGGTCGAAGTCGTCACCGCCGAGGTGCGTGTCCCCGGCGGTCGAGCGCACCTCGACGACGCCGTCGCCGACGTCGAGCAGGCTGACGTCGAAGGTGCCGCCGCCGAGGTCGAACACCAGGACCGTCTCGTGCTCCTTCTTGTCCAGCCCGTAGGCGAGGGCGGCCGCGGTCGGCTCGTTGATGATGCGGAGCACCTCGAGACCAGCGATCCGCCCGGCGTCCCGCGTCGCGGTGCGCTGGGCGTCGTTGAAGTACGCCGGGACGGTGATGACCGCCTCGGTCACCTTCTCTCCGAGGAACTTGGCGGCGTCGTCGGCCAGCTTCCGCAAGACGAGCGCGCTGATCTCCTCGGGGGCATACAGCTTCCCTCGCACGTCGACGCGGGCTTCGCCGTTGGGGCCGGGCACGACGTCGAACCCGACCGCCTTGGCCTCCTCCCCGATCTCGTCGAACGAGCGCCCGATGAAGCGCTTCGCCGAGGAGATCGTCCCCTTCGGGTTCAGGATGGCCTGACGCCGGGCGAGCTGACCGACGAGTCTCTCGCCGGTGTCGGTGAAGGCGACGACGGACGGGGTGGTGCGGGCACCCTCGCTGTTCGGGATGACTCTCGCCTCACCGCCCTCCCACACCGCGATCACGGAGTTCGTGGTGCCGAGATCGATGC
>JAVHXX010000624.1:0-2066 GCA_031119595.1 Patulibacter sp.
CTGCCGCTCCTGCGGATCCCGCCGCGCACCCTGTTGCTGCGGACGTCACCGGTGCTGGTCGCCGTGCCGTTGACCGCGGTGAGCATCGCGCTGTACGGCCGGCCGTCGGGGCGTTCCTGGTTCGACCTCGGGTTCGCGCACGTCACCGACGGGTCGCTCGAACTCGCGCTCGCCACGGCGCTGCGCGTGCTGGCGGTCGGGCTGCCCGCGGTGGCGTTGTTCGTCCGCGTCGACCCGACGGACCTCGCGGACGGGCTCGCACAGCTGCTGCGGCTGCCGGCCCGGTTCGTGCTCGGTGCGCTCGCGGCGATCCGGATGATGACGCTCCTCGGGGACGACTGGCGGCAGCTCGGCATGGCCCGACGTGCGCGTGGCGTCGCCGACACCGGGCGGCTGCGGCGTGGGGCGTCGATGGCGTTCGCGCTGCTCGTGCTGGCGCTCCGGCGCGCGACGACGTTGGCGGTGGCGATGGAGTCGCGGGGGTTCGGCGCTCCCGGTCGGCGGACGTGGGCCCGGACGGCCCGGTTCGCGGGGCCGGAGTGGGCGATGGTCGGCGTGCTCGTCGGCATCGGGCTCGTCTCGATCGCGGTCGCGGTGGGTGCCGGGACGTGGCGTGCCTGAGGTCGAGGGGCTCGCCGCTGCGGCAGCTGGCGTCGCGACGGCATCGGGTGCGCGGCTCGTGGTGCTCGTCGACGGGCGGTCCGGCACGGGCAAGACCACGCTCGGCGGTTCCCTGGCCGACCGGCTCGGTGCGCAGATCGTCCACCTCGACGACGTCTACCCCGGGTGGGACGGGCTGCAGGCCGCCGCGCGGGCCGTGGTGACGGACGTCCTGGGGGAGCCGTCGGGCTACCGGCGCTGGGACTGGGCGGCGTCGCGTCCAGCCGAGTGGGTGGCGGTGGACCCGGCGGGGCCGATCGTCGTCGAGGGGTGCGGTGCGCTGTCCCGCGCCTCGGCGCCGCTCGCGTCCCTGCGGGTGTGGCTCGAGGCCGACGACGACACCCGGTGGGCGCGGGCGATCGGTCGCGACGGCGACTCCTTCGCGCGCGAGTGGGACCGGTGGGCTGCGCAGGAGGCGGCGTTCATCGCGACGGAGCAGCCGGCTGCGTTGGCGGACGTGGTGCTGCGGACCTGAGCGCTGCCATACTGGCGCGGTGACGATGGCGCAGCCCGTCATCGGGCGTGAGCGGGAGATGGCGGTCCTCCGGGATGCGCTCCGTGACGTGGCCGACGGCGGTTCCGCGTTCGTGGTCGACGGCGAGCCGGGCATCGGCAAGTCGTCGCTGGTCGCCGAGGCGATCGCGTCCGCGAACGCCCGGGGCCTGCGGACGATCACGACCACCGGCACCATGGCCGAGTCGGCTGAGCCGTACGCCGCGCTCCACATGCTCCTGTACCCGTTGCGCGCCGGCATCGCCGACCTGCCGGGACCACAGCGACGCGCGTTGGACGTGGCGTTCGGGGTCGAGAACGGTGTCCAGCCGTCGCCACTCCTCGCCGGGCTCGCGGCACTCACGCTGCTCTCCGACGCGGCCGCCGAACGCCCCCTCCTGGTCGTCGCCGAGGACCTGCACTGGATCGATGCGCCGTCCGAGTGGGCGCTCCGGATGATGGCCCGCCGTGTCGGCGAGGACCCGATCGTCATGATCATGACGACCAGGAACACCGACCTGACGGAGACCCCGGGCCTCCAGCGTCTGCACCTCGCACCGCTCGACGACGCGGCGGCAGGTGCCCTGCTCGACGGGATCCCCGGAGCGCCCAGGGGGCAGGCTCGACGCGACCTCGTGCTCCGCGCCGAGGGCAACCCCCTGGCGCTGTACGAACTCGGACGGTCGGCGTCGGCGGACGGCGCCCGTGAGCGGCCCGTCGTGGGTCGGGTCGAGCGGGAGTTCGCCGGACGGTACGCCGAGCTGGACCAGTCCGTCCGGTTGGCGATCCTCGCTGTGGCGCTCTCCGGGGGCAGCAGCGCCGAGGAAGCGGCGCGGGTGGCGGCTCGGGCCATCGGCAGGTTCCCGGCGCCGACGTGGACGGAGCAGGCGTCGGCGTCCTCGCTCCTCGAGTGG
>JAVHXX010000624.1:2076-2387 GCA_031119595.1 Patulibacter sp.
CGGGGGCCTCGTCGTGGCCAGCCTATCGAAACGTCCTCGTGCGATCCGGTTCCGGCACCCGCTCGTGCAGTCGGCGGTCCTCGCAACGGCGCCGGCGTCCGCGCGCACCGCGGTCCTCCGGTCGCTCGTGCTCGAACACGAGGGCGATCCGGCCCGGACGATCTGGTGGCGCGCCGAGCTCGCCACCGGTCCCGACGATCCCCTCGCCGACGAGATCGCCACGCTCGGCGACGGACGGACGGCGATGTCCGACCCGTTCGCAGCGAGCCGGGCGTACGAGCGTGCGGCCGAACTGACGTCGGACGTGGCCG
>JAVHXX010000624.1:2397-2634 GCA_031119595.1 Patulibacter sp.
CGGCAGGATCTCGGACGCGGCGATCCTCGTCCAGCGAGCACGCGACGAGGCGCCCGACCGGTTGCTCGCGGCGCGCGCGGCATGGGTCGCCGAGACCCTGCCCACCGGCAGGACCGGGCTCGCCGTGGGGGACCTCGGACCGGCGCTGCATGCGGTCTCCGAGATGCAGGCGGCCGGCGGGGTCGAACACGCCACCGCCGCGCTGCTGTACCTCGCCGCCATCGCATGGGACCACAC
>JAVHXX010000625.1 GCA_031119595.1 Patulibacter sp.
CCCGCGGCCCTGCGCGACCCCGCGCCGGTCACGGTCGCCACGGCCGGCGGCGCGGAGCTGCGCCTCCACCTCCCGGACATGCCCGACGACCTCCGCGCCGTGCGGAGCGGCCGGGAGCTCGCGCTCCACGCGGCGGGTGTGGCGAGGCGGCTGCGGGCTCCCGCCTCGCTGGGTGGCCTCGTGCCCGGCGGCGTCGCGGCCGACCCGGACGGCTCGATCGTCGCCACGTTCTCCGCCCCGGAGCCAGACGCATGAGCCCGGTCGATCCCGGGCGCCCCGGCGGCGACGCAGACCCGGTCGAGCTGAGCGAACTCCTCGCCGACCTCCAGGCAACGGCCGAGCAACTCGGCTCGCAGCTCGGCGACCTCGGCCGCTTCGGCGCCGGTGCCGCCGCGAGCCGCGCCGAGAACCTCCCGGCCGTCCGCCGCCTCATGGAGATCGCGCCCCCGGAGCTGCGGGGCCGGCTCACCGCCGCCGCGGCCGCAGGGCTGTCCGCGACCCGCGATCTCGCCGACTGGCTCCTCGCGCAGGTGAGTCCCGAGCCCGTCCGGGTCGAACCGGAGGAACTGCCGATCACCAGGGTCGCGCCGCCTAGAATCGAGGAGGTGCCGACCACCTGGATCCTCACCGCGTCCGTCGAGAACCATCTGGCGACCGAGGCGCACGGCTTCTCCGTGATCGGGATCAAGGAGCGCAACCGCAACCGCGCCCTGGAGATCGAGATCGGCGACCAGATCGTCTTCTACCTGACGAAGGTGATGTCGTTCGCCGGGGCCGTCCGGGTCACCGGCGACCTCTTCGAGGACCGCGAGAAGATCTGGCCAGGGCAACCACGCAATCCCGACGCGTATCCGTGGCGCATGGCCACCGAGAACCTCGTGGCGCTGCCGCGTGAGGCGTGGATCCCCGCAGAGCGCCTGAAGGACGATCTCGAGCACGTGCAGAAGTGGCCGGCCGAGCATTGGAAGCTGGCCTTCCAGGGCCAGCTGCGCGTCGTCTCCGATCACGACACCGACCTCCTGAT
The DNA here is from genome assembly GCA_031119595.1 of Patulibacter sp. Taxonomy (GTDB): domain Bacteria; phylum Actinomycetota; class Thermoleophilia; order Solirubrobacterales; family Solirubrobacteraceae; genus JAGIBJ01. The sequence continues at coordinate 1,025 of JAVHXX010000625.1, forward strand.
GGGCCACCTGAACTCCGCTGCGGCGGCCGTCGCATGAGCGAGGTCGACCACAGCTGGCACCCGGTGCGTCTCCTCGACGACGGCCGCAAGCTCGCCTCTGCCGCCTGCATCGTGTTCCTCGTGTCGCTGTTCCTGCCCTGGTACGGCAAGAGCTTCGTCCCGACCGGCACGACCACGTTCGTCAAGACGAACATCTCCGCCTTCGGCGCGTTCACCTGGGTCGAGGCGGCACTGCTGCTCGTCGATGCCTCCGTGCTCGGGCTCCTCTACCTGCGGTCGACCGGTCGGCGCGTCGAGCTTCCCGCCGGGGACGGCACGATGATCGCGATCGCCGGCGGTTGGATGGTCGTGCTGCTGCTCGTGCGCGTGTTCGACAAGCCCACGGCCACCGGCGGCGCCGCCGCCACGGTCGGGCTCCAGTGGGGTCTCCTGCTCGCGATGGCCGCGGCCGGGGCGATCGTCGCCGCCGGTGTCGCCACCCGCGCGATCGAGCGGGCCACGAAGGCCGCCGCGCCGGCGGCTCGCCAGCCGGACCCGAGCGCCGGCTGAGCGCCGCCCGCGCGCCGGTCCGGCGCGGGCCGTCGCCTCCCACGTAGGCTGATGTCGATGGACAGCACCGCCCTCGCCGCCGACCTCCGCTCCGCCGGGTACCTGGCCGACGACCGCACCGTGCTCGTGTCCGGGCTCGCGATCGAGCTCGGCAAGCCCGTGCTCGTCGAGGGGCCCGCCGGTGTCGGCAAGACCGAGCTCGCCAAGGCGCTCGCGCAGGTCACGGGCCGCGATCTCGTGCGCCTGCAGTGCTACGAAGGCCTCGACGAGGCCCGCGCGCTGTACGAGTGGAACTACCGGGCCCAGCTGTTGCGGATCCAGGCTGCGCACGGCGGTGAGTGGGACGGCCTCCGCGACGACCTCTTCGCCGAGGAGTTCCTGCTCGAGCGGCCGCTCCTCAAGGCGATTCGCAGTGAGCGCCCGGTGGTGCTGCTCGTCGACGAGATCGACAAGGCCGACCAGGAATTCGAGGCGCTCCTGCTCGAGCTCCTCAGCGACTTCCAGGTCTCGATCCCGGAGCTCGGCACGGTCCACGCGAGCTCGCGGCCGCTCGTGCTGCTCACCTCGAACGCCGCCCGCGAGCTGACCGAGGCGCTCAAGCGCCGTTGCCTGTACCTCACGCTCGACTACCCGGGCGTCGAACGTGAGCGCGACATCCTCCTCGAGCACGTGCCGGAGCTGCCCGAGGGCATTGCCCTGCGCATCGCCGAGGTCGCCGCGAAGATCCGCGAGCTCGATCTCCGCAAGCCGCCGGCGATCTCCGAGACGATCGACTGGGCCCACTCGCTGCTCCTGATCGGCGCCGAAGCGGTCAGCCCCAGCGTGTTGCGCGAGACGCTGCCCGTGATCCTCAAGCACCGCACCGATCTCGACCTCGTCGCCGAGCGCGCCGGGGTGCTGCTCGGCGAACCGATCGGACGGGGCGCCGCCCGGTGACGCCGGCGCCCGGTCGCGCACGCGGCCGCGCCGGCGGTTCGATGCCCGGCGCCAGGCCGCCCCTCACTCCGGACCAGTTTCCGGGAGGAATCGACGGCCTCCTGCTGCAGCTCGCCGATGCGC
>JAVHXX010000626.1 GCA_031119595.1 Patulibacter sp.
ACCGAGGACGGGTGGGGGGAGTCCGCGCTCCGCCCCGTGGCGGCGGGTCAGTCGACGAGCCCGAGACGCTGCCCGGTCCGCACGGCCTCGGCGCGGTTGCGGACGTCGAGCTTGCGGTAGAGCGCGCTCGTGTGCTCCTTGATCGTGTGATGCGAGAGGTGGAGGGCATCGGCGATCTCCCGGTTCGTCGACCCGGCTCCCATCAGACCGAGCACCTCCCGCTCACGTGCGGTGAGCTGCACCTCCGGCGCCTGGTCCTGCGGCGGGAACACGCTGTGGCCGAGCCCCACCATCCGCACGGCGCTCGCGATGTCGGCCGCCGGGAGGTCCTTCGACACGAACCCGGACGCCCCGGCCGCCCGCGCGGCGTTCGCGGAGATGTTGCCGGCGCCGCTCACGAGCAGCACCTTGAGCCCGGGCCGCAGCTCCCGCAGCCGCGTGCTGATCTCCACGCCCGACTCGTCCCCGACGAACAGGTCGACGACGGCGACGTTCGGGGCGTACCGGTCGGTCATCTCGACGGCCTGTTCGAGGTCCTGGGCGCCGACGCACCGCGACACCCACGGCAGCTGTCCCAGCATGAGCCGGAAGCCCCACTGCACGACGTCGTGGTCGTCGACCACGAGCACGCAGAGTCGACGCTCAGTCACCGTCGACCGGCACCACGAGCCGGACCTGCCACGTGCCGGCCTCGCGGGCCCCGAACTCGAGCACCCCGCCTGCCTGGAGCGCCTGGATGCCGAGGATCCGCAGCCCCGCGCCGCCGTGCCCGGAGCGCTCGCTCGGCGCGCCGTCGTTCTCGACCTCGACGACGAGGGTGTCGTCGACGCGGGCCGTGCGCACGGCGATCCGCGTCGGCTCGCCGTGCTTGCGGGCGTTGCGCAGGGACTCCGCGAGCATGGTCTGCGCGAGCGCCTCCCGTGCCGCCGGGACGTCGCCCGGCGAGGCCTGCTCGAGCGAGAGTGCGACGTCCTCGTGCGCGCTGCGCCAGCGCTCGAGCTCCTCGACGAAGGTGTGCGCGGTCGGCCGGCGCGATTCGACCCCGAGGTCGCTGACCATCGCCCGCAGCTCCCCCATCGCCGCCTGGAGTTCCTGGGCGCAGCGTGCGCGGTCCTCGGCAGGGAGCGGACCGTCGCCACCGAGCGCGAGCGACACCCCGAACAGCCGCTGGACGACGCCGTCGTGGACGTCGCGTGCGAGGTCGATGCGCTCGCGGAGTTCGCGGGTGCGCTCGTCGCGGCGGGTCGCGCGGCGGGCCATCGTCGCCAGCGCGACGCCCTTGCCGAGCGTGCCGAGGACGCTGCGCTGTTCGGCGGTGAGCGGCGTGGTCCCGGGACGATCGGCGAGCATCAGCCCGACCCACCGCCCCGCGGCGATCATCGGCGTGCACACCACGCTGCGCCCCTCCCCCACGAGCGACATGAACGCCGACGGGGTCTGGGCGACGAGCGGCTCACCCGTGATCTCCACGACGTCGTCGCGCTCGAGGGCGTCGCGCACGAACGAGGCGGTGTCCGCGCTGACGTACACCTCTCGGAACACCGTCGGTTCGATGCCGTACGACCCGAGCGGCCGGACCTGCCGCAGGTCGGCGTCGTACTGGAAGAGCACGCCGCGTTCGAGGCCGACGCTCTCGCACATCGCCTGGCACAGCTGACTGTGGAAGTCGCTCGCCGGCGCGGGGTCGTCGAGCCCCGCGATGAGCGTCACGAAGGGATCGTCGCCGGCACGCATCGCGCCGGACTCTAGCCCCGGGTCAGCGCGGAGCAGACGGAAGATGCAGGTCCGTTGGAACGATCCCCTGATCGATGAGCGCGTCGATGTCGCCCGCCCGCCGCGACAGGAGCGAGACGTGATGTTGCCCCACGCTCACCTTGTCGACGAGCAGCCCGGCCTCCAGGAGCGCGTCGACGACGGCGGTCGCGAGGGCGTGGTCGCGCTGTTCGAACCCGCGCGTGAGATGGGTGATCTCGGTGTGGAATCCGGCGCCGGTGCCACCCGACCACTTCCGCTTGCCACGGAGCATCTGCAGGATCCGGCGTGCGATCCGCCGCGCCGGATCGGGATCGCCGTGCGGACGGTGCGCGAGCACCGGCGCGCCGAGCACGGCATCCAGGAGCGCTCCAGCAGGGTCGCCCTCCCCCACGCCGTCGGCGACGAGCCGGCAGGCCTCGGCCGGCGGATGCCCCGCGCGGACGAGCACCTCGAGTTCGTCGAGCGGGTGGCGGTGCCCGATGCTGCGCTCGAACGCGAGACCACCGACGAGGAGATCCGTGGCGTCGCCGGGCAGCGCGACGGCGACCGCGCGCAGCCGGTCGACCGATCCGAGCCGCTCCTCGCACGAGAGCGCGGCGAGCTCGGCATCGCCGACGGCGGGGCCGGTCGATCGCAGCCACGGCACGCCGACCACGAGCGTCTCCTCCAGGGTGGCGTACCCGGCGACGAGCGGCGTGGCTCCGGGCGCGGCGAGCGTCGTGCTCAACGTCACGGTCGCGGCCCCGGAGGGCACCGGGTACGTGACCGTGTACCCCTGCGGGCCCCGTCCGAACGCGTCCTCGCTGAACTTCGTCGCCGGACAGGACGTGCCCAATGCGGTGGTCACCAAGTTGAGCGCCCCGGGCAAGGT
>JAVHXX010000046.1 GCA_031119595.1 Patulibacter sp.
CCGCTGCACTCGTGGAATCCGAACGACTCCGCGGTGAACAACGCACCGGCCCGATCGGCGACCGTGATCGCCGCGCCGGCGTGCTCGGGGCCGACCCCGCACCCCGCCAGTGCCGCGACGAGCGGGGCCGCCCAGAGGAGCCTGCGGAGCGAAGGACGGAGACGCACGGACGCATCATCGCGGACCGCCGCGGCGGGCTCGCCGGTCCGTTCACGACCCCGTCACGAGGTTTCCCCCGCCGGCACGGTAGGATTCACGGTTCCCGAGCCGTCGACATCGTGTTGACGGTCCGGGCCAGTACCAGCGGACGTCGTCGATGCACGTTGCATCGCCGCGGCGGCCGCTTCCCTTTGGAGGGACGCCGTATGGCAACAGGAACCGTCAAGTGGTTCAGCGACGAAAAGGGCTATGGCTTCATCGCCCCCGATGACCAGTCCAAGGACCTCTTCGTCCACTACTCGGCCCTCAACGGCGACGTCCGGTCGCTGCAAGAGGGTCAGAAGGTGTCGTTCGACACCGAGCAGGGCCAGAAGGGCCCCTCGGCCGCGAACGTGACCGTCCTCTAGATCCCGGACATCCACCTTCACCGGTAGGAACCACGGCCCGCCACCCGGCGGGCCGTCGTCGTTCCGGGGCCGTTTCCGACCGTGCCGGCTACCGCGCGATCCAGGCCTCGAGCCGATCGAGGCCCTCGGTGATGACGTCCGTGGCGGCCGCGAACGCGAGCCGCACGGTCGTCGCGCCGCCGGCCGGATCGAAGTCGGTGCCGGGCGTCAGCGCCACGCCGGTGTCGTCGAGCAGGCGCTTGCACCAGGTCACCGAGGTGGTCTCCCCCGCCCGCCGGAGCTCGGCCGTGATGTCCGCGTACAGGCAGAACCCGCCGTCGACCGGGGCGACGTCACCGAACCCGAGCCGTGCGAGGCGCGGGAGTACGAGCTCGCGGTGCGCCCGGTACTGCTCGACGGCCGCGTCGGCCTCGAGGTACGACTGGTCGGTGAACGCCGCGATCGCGGCGTGCTGTGAGAGCGCCGGCGCGCTGAGGGCCATGTTGCCGCCGAGCGCATCGACCGGTCCGACAAGGTCCTCGGGCAGGACCGTCCAGCCGAGCCGCCAGCCGGTCATCCCCCAGTACTTGGAGAACGACGACACGACGACGGCGTCCGTCCCGTGTGCCAGGGCGGTCGCGCCGCGCGACGGGCCGAAGGTGATGCCGTGGTAGATCTCGTCGCTCACGAGCCGCGCTCCGTGCGCCGAGGTCCACGAGGCGAGCGCCGCCATCTGTGCGTCGTCGACCATCGTGCCCGTCGGGTTCGCCGGGGACGCCACGACCACACCGGCGAGCGGACCGGCGGCGGATGCCGCCTCGAGCTGCTCGGGGGTGAGGATCCATCCCTGCTCGGCGCCGCAGTCGATCTCGACCACCTCGCAGCCGAGGGACGCGAGGATGTTGCGGTAGGCCGGGTACCCCGGGCGGGCGAGCGCCACGCGGTCGCCGGCGTCGAACGCCGCGAGGAAGGCGAGCACGAACGCCCCGGACGACCCGGTCGTGATCGCGATGCGCGCAGGATCCGGGTCCACGCCGTACCAGCGGCCGTAGTGGGCGGCGAGCTCGGCGCGCAGCGCCGGGAGGCCGAGCGTCTCGGTGTATCCGATGCGGCCGTTCGTCCGCAGCAGGTCCGCGGCGGCGGCGCGCACGTCGGCGGGAGCACCGCCGGACGGCTCCCCGGCGCACAGCGCGAACACGTCGAGTCCGGCGGCACGGCGCTCGGCGACGGCGTTGAGCACCTCCATCACCGCGAACGGAGGGACGGCCGATCGGCGGGAAGCGCTCACCACCGCATGGTGACAGCCGCGCGCGGGGAGGTCGGTCAGGCGGCCTGCGCGAGGGGCTGCAGCGCCGCGACGTCCGCGGCGACCACCACGCGATCGCGGCCCGACTGCTTCGCGACGTAGAGGTGTTCGTCGGCGACCGCGAACGTGGCGTCGTAGTCGAAGGCGCGACCGGCCGCCGCGGTCGCGGCGCCCACCGAGACCGTCACCGGGAGCCCGGCGACCGGCTCGTCGGCGACCGCCCGACGCATCCGCTCGGCGATGCCGCGCGCCTCGGTCTCGCCGGTGGCGACGAGCAGCACCACGAACTCCTCGCCGCCGACGCGATACATGGAGTCGAACGCGCGCAGCGCTCCGCGCAGGCGCCGGGCCACGTCGACGAGGACGGCATCGCCCGCATCGTGGCCATGGGTGTCGTTCACACGCTTGAAGTGGTCGATGTCGATCACGAGCACGCTCGTGTCGATCCGCGCCACCGTCGACTGCTGCACGATCAGCGGGATCCGCGCCTCGAGCGCCGCGCGGTTCAGGGCGCCGGTCAGGCCGTCGGTGATCGAGGCGATCCGGTGCTCCCGTGCGGAACGGCCCATCGCCTCGCCCAGGATCACCGTCGACACGGCGAAGCACACCGAGAAGATCAGGATGAACGGAGCGTGCGCCACGCCCCGCGGGTCGATGACGAGCGCCGTCGCCACCGTCGTCACCACGGCGGTCGCGCCGATCACGGTGGCCCCGGCCTTGCGGAAGCTCGCCGCGGCGCCGAGCGTGAACAGCGCGCCCATCGGGAGCGCGTAGAGGATCGGACGGTCTGCGAGCGCCGTGGTCACGCCGCTCGCCGCGACGAGCATCACGAGGCCCGCGAGGATCGCGAACTCCGGACGACGCGCCTTCGGCAGCTGCCGCGTGCAGATCTGCCAGACCACGCCGGCGGCGATCGACGGGATCAGGCCCCACCAGTGGAGCCAGAGTCCGCTCACGAGCAGGGTCGCGAGCACGATCGCCGAGTTCGTCTCGCTGTCCTTGGCGCTCCGTTCGAGGAGGTCGACGACGTGTCCGCGGTCGACGCCGTCGGCGACGAGCCAGTTGCCGTCGTCGCTGCCACGGAGCCGGACACCCCAGCCCGGGTCGGCCGTCGCCGACGTGCCGCCGGTGGACGTCGGCGCCGACGTGGGCACCCGGGGGCCGTCCGTCGCGCGCCGTGCCGGCGCGACGATCGGCTCGACCACGGTCGAGAGCGCGGCCCCGCAGACGCGATCCCGCCCCGAGGACTTCGCGAGGTAGAGCGCGCGATCGGCGTCGGCGAAGGCCGCCCGGTAGTCGAACGCCGCACCGTCCGTACCGGCGGCGACGCCGACCGACACGGTCAGCGAGATGCCCGCGACCGGCGTGGCGGCGACGATCTCGCGGATCCGCTCGGCGACGTCGATCGCCGCGGCGGGCGTCGCGTCGGGCATCAACACGACGAACTCCTCCCCGCCGAAGCGATAGATGCCGCCGGCGGTGGCGACCGTCGCGCGGAGACGATCGGCGATCTCGATGAGCACGGCGTCGCCGCGGGCGTGCCCGTGTCGGTCGTTGACGGCCTTGAAGTGGTCGACGTCGGCGATGAGCAGCGCGGGGCGGGCGCCACCGGCGGCCGCGTCGAGGGCGAGTTCGCTCGCGCGCGTCTGCAGCGCGACGCGATTGAGGAGGCCCGTGAGCGGGTCCACGACGGCGGTGCTCCGGTTCACGTCCTCGGCGTCGCGGCTCGCCATGGCACCGAGCACGACCACGAGCATGAGCATCACCGGCAGGATCAGCTTCGGCGGATCCGCGGCGACCTGGGGCCCGTACGTCGCCATCGCCACCGCGACGAGGCCGATGGCGGTGAGGAGCGCGGCGGAGATCGTCACGCGGCGCGCGAAGAGCGGCGCCATCGTCAGCATCGGGAACGCGGGCAGCGTGAAGAGGTACTCCCGCGGTCCGTGCGCGAGCGCGATGCAGACGAGGGAGGCGAGGATGCCGCCGGCGCTGTTCGTGAGGAGGAGCAGCTCGGGGCGGCGTGCGCGGCGCATGCGGAGCCCGAAGGCCACGTACACCGACGCCGCGATCGCGAGCGGGACCAGGCAGACCCACCCGAACGTCCCGATGCCGGAGAGCATGGCGAGGGACATCAGCGCCACCGTCGCGGCGTAGGGACGGAGGAGGCGCATGCTCAGCGTGAGCAGCCGTTCGCGCTCCCCCGCGTCGTGGTACAGGAACTGTGCCATTACGCGTGTGTATCGGCGAGTTCCGGCCCGACTCGACCCGTTGCGTGCGCCAGCCCGCCCTCGAACCGCCATTCCGACCGTGGTCCAACCTTGGCGAACGCACGCGTCCACCGATCATCAGATGAGACATCCGTGACCGGTGAACGCGAACGAACGGGTTCATGACACGCGCCGGAACACCCCGTGAACGCTGCGTTCCGGAGGCCCTCCTGGGTCTACGGTCGATCGACCGACCGCCGTTTCCATCGGCGTCGCGCCGCCCGAAAGGCACGTCCGTCATGTCCGTCCACGCCGTTTCCTCCCTCGCCCGCCACCGGGCCGTCGCCCTCGAGGACGCCTTCCATCGCCTCTGTCAGCGCTACGCCGTCACGGTGCTCCGGATCGCGCTCGGAGGCGTGTTCATCCTCTTCGGCGCACTCAAGTTCTTCCCGAACCTCTCGCCGGCCCAGGCCGTCGCCGAGATGACCACGGAGAAGCTCACGCTCGGGCTCGTGCCGGCGCAGTCGCTGCTGTACTTCGTCGCCGTCGTCGAGGTGACGGTCGGCGTGCTGCTCCTCACCAGGCGTGCGATGCGGTTCGCGCTGTGGCTCCTGGCGTTCGAGATGCTCGCGATCCTCTCGCCGCTCGTGCTCCTCACCGGCGAGCTCTTCTCCGGGCCGCACCACCTGCCGAGCCTGCTCGGCCAGTACATCCTCAAGGACTTCGTGCTCCTCGGCGCCGTCCTCGTCCTCTTCGCCATGCAGCGCGGCGTGATCACCGTCCCGGATCCGGCCGGCGACGCGGACGCGGTTCAGTCGTCGCGCGTGAGCTCGACCCCGAGCGCCCCGGCGAACACGGCGGCGGCCGCGATGACGTCGGCGTACGGCATGGCGACGCCGCGCAGGGACGGGATGCCCTTGGCGCCGTCGATCGTGCAGCCGCGCATCTCGCAGCGGGTGAACTCGGCACCGGTGAAGTCGACCTCGCGCAGGTCGCACCGGTCGAACCGCACGCGGGTCAGCCGGGCGCTCGTGAAGTCCGAGTCGCGCATCATGCCGTCGGTGAAGCGCACGTCGAGCAGCCTCGCGCCGCTGAACGACGCGAAGTCCGCGCGGCATTCGTCGAACGCGACGTCGTAGATCTCGGCCGTCGTGAGGTCCGCGCCCGTCATCCGCACGGCGTGGAAGCGTGTCCGCCGCAGGACGGCCCGCTCGGCCCGGACGTTCGCTGCGCTCAGGCCGAGGAACTCCGAGTCCTCGACGGTGGCGTGCGTGAGACGGGCATCACCGAGGTCGCCACCCTCGATCCGGACGCTCTGCAGCCGCGGCTCAACCGCCTCGGTGAGCGCGAGATCGGGGTCGGCGAGGGAGACGTCCTCCCAGGTGCTGTGGCGCAGGAACTGCTCGGCGCTGACGCGTTCGAGCGAACGCGGCAGGTACGGCGCGGTGGGCTCGCCGATCGCCTTCTGCTTCGGAGCAGCCATCGGCGGCGAGTCTACGTTCTGGGGCGCGCGGCGGGCGGCGTCCGCAGGGTCCGCGCCACACGGCGGGCACTCAGCTCTTGTGCATCATCGCGAGGATCCCGACGACGACCCCCGCGAGGCCGACCGCGCCCCAGCGCCCGGCGCTGCCCATGGTCGCGGCACCGGAACGGCCGGCCGCGCGGTCACCGTCGAACGCCTCGAGGCGGAGCACGCCGAACCCGAACACCGCGGTCACCCCGACGCCGCCGCACAGGGCGACGAGGAGGATCTTCCACAGCGCCGTCCAGTCGACGAGCGGGGTGTCTGCAGCTGCCGCGAGGACGCTCATGCGGCCACCGCCTCTCGGGTCGGAACGGATGCGATCTCGGCGCGGTCGTCCGCGTCGCCGATGGTGTCCTCGGCGCTCACGGCGGCGTAGCGCTGGACGGTGATGAAGAGCGACAGGGCGGCGGCACCGGACAGGATCGCCATGACCACGGCGCCGACGTTGTTGTGGTCGCCGATGGCGTGCGAGCCCTCCCAGATCACGGCGGCGACGAGGCCGGCTGCCGGGATGGTGAAGAGCCAGCCGAGGACCATCGTGCCGAAGAGGCTCCAGCGCACCTCGGAGAGGCGCTTGCCGACCCCGACGCCGAGGATCGAGCCGGACACCGCGTGGGTCGTGGAGAGCGGGTAGCCGAAGTACGAGGCCGAGAGGATCACGCTCGTGCTCGTCGCCTCGGCGACGAAGCCCTGCGGCGCCTCGATCTCGGTGAGCTTCTTGCCGAGCGTCGCGATGATCCGCCAGCCACCGATCGCCGTGCCCGCCGCGATGGCCGTGGCCGCGGCCACCTTCACCCAGAGCGGCACGGAGGCATCCTGCGAGATCGAGCCGTGCGCGATGAGTGCGAGCGTGAGCACGCCCATGGTCTTCTGGGCGTCGTTCGTGCCGTGGGCGAGCGAGACCAGCGAGGCGCTCGCGATCTGGCCGTAGCGGTAGCTGCGACGGTTGCGGTCCGTGGGACCACCGGCGCGCATCCGGTAGGCGACGAACGTGCCGAGCATCGCGACGAAGGCGCAGATGACGGGTGCCAGGACGGCCGGGACGAGCACCTTCTGGACGATGCCGTGGCCGTTCACCGCGTCGAAGCCGTGGGCGATGGCCACCGCGCCGACGATGCCGCCGATGAGTGCGTGGCTCGAACTCGAGGGCAGTGACAACGCCCAGGTGATGAGGTTCCAGAGCATCGCCCCGGCGAGTGCCGCGAACAGCAGCGCCAGTCCGGCGTCGCCCTGGATGACCGTCGGGTCGACGATGCCCTTGGCGATCACCGCCGCGACCGAGATCGACAGGAACGCGCCGACGAAGTTGAGGCCGGCGCTCATGAACACCGCCTGGCGCGGGGTCAGGGCTCTCGTCGCGATCGAGGTCGCCATCGCGTTCGCGGTGTCGTGGAACCCGTTGGTGAAGTCGAAGCTGAGCGCGGTGACGACCACCACGATCAGGAGCACGTCTGACATGCGGCGGACGGTACGCCTGACCGGGCGTGGATCAACCGCCTTCACAAAACCGTCACGGGTGTCCGCCTAGGTTGTTCACATGAGCCAGATCGTCGTCGTCGGCACCTTCCATCTCGCCGAGGGCCAGGAGGAAGCCGGGATCGCGGCCTTCCAGGATCTCGCGCTCCGCAGCCTCGAGGAGGACGGCTGTCTGTCCTACGTGATCCATCGCGACACCCAGGATCCGCGCGCGCTCACGGGCATCGAGCACTGGGCGAGCCATCCCAGCCTCGACGCCCACATGCAGCAGCCCTACGTCGCCGAGCTCATCGGCCGGGCCGACGACCTCCTCGACGAACCGTTCTCGCTGAAGGTGCTCGCGCCGATCGTGGCCGTCTGACGCCGGGTCGTCGCCCGGCGGATCTCCGCCCTCGGCGACCGACTACGACCAAGGTCTGATGCGCGACGACCGCTCGATGCGCCACGATGGGCCGATGCCGCTCGCATCCGTCATCGGGTCCACCGCCGGCCGGTCGGCCGCCATCCTCGCCAGCGCCGCCGCAGTGGCGCTCTTCGCCGGGTGCGGCAGCGGCAGCGACAGTTCCTCGTCGTCGTCCGGGAGCGGCGGCTCGTCCTCGGGCGGCGCCACGAAGACGATCACGGCCGCCACCGACGGCCTCGGCATCTTCAAGGGCTCCGGCTGCACCAGCTGCCACACCCTCGCCGCCGCCGGGTCCTCCGGCAACATCGGCCCGAACCTCGACAACTCCAAGCCGAGCGAGGAGGAGGCCGTCGAGAAGGTCACGAACGGTGACGGTTCGATGCCAGCCTTCAAGAACCGGCTGTCCGCGGCGCAGATCCAGACGGTCGCCAAGTACGTCCACGACGTCACCGCGAAGTAGCGCCCGCGAGGCCCACCGGCGTGGGGTCCGCCCCCACGCCGCGCGCGCAGCGGCGACCGCTCAGTCGGTCGGCCGCGGCCGGTCGAGTTCGAGGCCGAGGATCTCGATGTCCTTGCGCTCGCCCTCGAGCTCGGTCACGCGCGGCAGCAGCCCCCACCGCCGGAACCCGTACCGGTGCGCGAGCTGCACGCTCCCACCGTTGATCGCGAACGTGATCCACAGCAGCGTGCGCACCCCGAGGGCCGGGGCCGCGGCGATCGCGTGCTCGAGCAATCGGCCGCCGAGACCGCGCCCCTGCGCCTCGGGCGCCACGTACACCCCGACCTCCACGGTCGAGTCGTACGCCGGGCGCCCGTAGTAGTCGCTGAAGCTCAGCCACGCCTGCACCTCGCCGTCCAGGTCCGCCACCCAGATCGGGCGGTGGTCCGGCGCGTGCATCACGAACCAGGCCGTCCGGGACTCGACCGTGACCGGTTCGAGGTCGGCGGTCGACCGGCGGGACGGGATCGATGCGTTGTAGATGCCGACGATCGGCGTGAGGTCCGGAAGCCGCGCGACGCGGATGACCGGCTCGTCCGCGGCGTTGGCGGGTACGTCTCGCACGAGCGTCGGAACCCGCCGATCAGGCGCCGAGGCGGTTCGCGGTCGGGTCGCGGAGGATCGCGGCGGCGTCGGCGTACATCCGGGCCTTGATCTTCCCCATCGTCGCGCCGTCCTTGCCGGCGAGGGCCGCGGCGCGGTCGACCGCCCACTCGAGCACCTTGCCCTCCTTCACCGTGGCGTCGACGATCGACGCCGCGAGGGCGTCGTCACCGCCGAAGCGGCGACCCGTCGTCATCGCCTCGTGGGCGGTCGCCTTCGAGAGTCGCGCCTGAAGCAACGCGGACATGCCGGCCGTGAACGGGATGCGGATGTCGACCTCGGGCGTGCACCAGAAGCCTCGGTCCTTGCGCATCACGCGCTGGTCGTGCGCGGTCGCAAGCATCGCGCCGGCGGCGAAACAGTGCCCCTGGATCGCTGCGACGGACGGCGCCGCGAGCAGCAGCACACGGGCGAAGAGTTCGTGCACCGAGTTGATGAAGTCCTGGGCTTGGTCCTGGTGCTCGCCGATCCACTGCAGGTCGAGGCCGTTCGACCAGAACTTGCCGGTCGCCGAGGTCACGAGGGCCTTCGGGCCCTGGGCCGCCTCGACCTCGTCGATCGCGGCCGTGACCGCCTCGACCCACGGCGGGTTGAACCGGTTCTCGTCGTCGCCGAGATCGAGGATGAAGACGTCGCCGTCGCGCTGAAGCGTGGGCACGGAGCTGCTCCTTGTGGTCGCGCGCCGTCGGCAGAGGTCCGCCGGGGCACGTCCAGGAGTGTGCCGCATCGTCCCCGCGTGCAGTCGGAATGGCCGCAACCCGGACCCCGCCGACATAGGGTGGACGCGATGGGCGAAGAGAAGTACGCACGCGAGCGCCTCCGGTCCGAGGCGGGCGGCCTGGTCGAGCGCACCTTCGGCCCGTCGAGTCCCCGCTCGCGCCGGATGGCGCGGGTCCTGCGGCTCACCATGTACCGCACGGTGGGTGCCTGGCGTCCGACGTCCCGCGGCATCCACCTCGCCCGGCGCGCCTTCGACCCCGGCGCCACGTGGCCGCCGATGCGCGGGACGAAGTTCCAGCGCCGCGTGATCGGTGGTGTGCCCGTGGAGTGGAGCGTGGCGCCGCGCGCGCAGGAGGCGGGATCGCACGCGCGGGTCATCCTCTACCTCCACGGCGGCGGATTCGTGGTCGGCTCGCCGCGGACCCACCGCAACATCGTCTCGCGCCTGTCGCACGTGACCGCCACGGCCGTCGCGTCCGTCGACTACCGCATGGCGCCGGAGGCCTCGATCCAGGCCAGCCGCGCCGACGCCTACGCCGTCTACAAGAGCCTGATCGAGTCGGGATATCCCGCCGAGGGCATCGTGATCGCCGGCGACTCTGCGGGCGGCAACCTCGCCACCTACGTGACGCTCGCCGCCATGCTCAACGATCTCGGCACGCCCGCGGCGCTCGTGCTCCTCTCCCCCTGGCTCGACCTGACCACCGGCGGTCCGTCGCGCACCGCGAACGCCGGCACCGAGTTCTTCATCGGAGGCACCGTGCTCGACCGCATCGCCCGCGTGCTCGTCCCCGACGACGACGAGCGCCACTTCTGGTTCAACTCACCGATCAACGCGCCAGAGGAGCTCCTCTCGGCGATGCCGCCCACGCTCATCCAGGTCGGCGGTGCCGAGGTGCTCGCCGACGACGGTGTCGAGATGGCGCGCCGCATCGGCGCCGCAGGTGGCGCGCGCGTCGAACTGCAGACCTACGACGACCAGGGCCACGTCGTGGCGCTGTGGGCCGGCACGCCCGAGGCGCGGCGTGCGATCCGCGAGATCGGGGTGTTCCTGCGCGCGAGCCTGCCGAAGGATCTCGCGTTCACGCCACCCACCGACGCGGAGATCGACGAGGCCGCCGAGGCCACCTCGCCGACCGACGTGGGCGTCGAGGGGTTCCCCGGCTGACCCGTCCGCGGGCGGCACGGCCACCCGCCAGTCCGCCGCCTACCATGGGCCGCGATGCCTCCTGCTCGCCGCCCCCGCGCCCGTAAGATCGCCGAGACACCCGTCGAACAACGACCGGGTGAAACCCTCATCTGGACCGACGGCGCCTGCAGCGGCAACCCCGGCCCCGGCGGCTGGGCCGCGATCGTGGTCCCCGCCGACGGCGGCGAGCCGATCGAGCTGTCGGGCGGCGAGCCGCAGACGACGAACAACCGCATGGAGCTCTCCGGGGCGCTGAACGGCCTCCGCTCCCTCCCGGACGGCGCCGACGTGTGCGTCGTCACCGACTCGCAGCTGATGGTCAACTCGATGACCACCTGGCTCGACGGCTGGAAGCGCAAGGGGTGGAAGACGGCCTCCGGCTCACCGGTCAAGAACCAGGACCTCGTCCAGGCGCTCGACGCCGAGGTCCAGCGGCTCGGCACCGTGCGCTGGCACTGGGTGCGCGGGCACCAGACCGGCACCGGTCACGAGCACAAGGCGCTCAACGACCGGGCCGATCGGCTGGCGGTCGCCGCCGCGGCCAGCGTCGCCTAGATGAGCAACGAGGCGAGCTGACCGCGGCGGTCTCCGATCCGGTCGCACCGCCCGTTGCACACGGGCGCCGCGACCGGCCGGACCGAGGACCGCTCTGGAGGGGGCGGCAGGCATTCCGTGCCCGCCGCCCCCACCACAGGGGTCCCCGAAGTCTGTCGTTATGTCCCACGTCTATCCGACTCGGACGCGAAAATCACCTGACTTCGCGTGACCAGCCGTGCCCGCCCGGGGGCGTTCTGCGTGACCCGGGCGCGGACCAGCTGGGGTGCGCTCAGCGACGACGTGGCTGAGGCACGGAGGGCCGCAGTCGGGACCACCGCGTGGTACCCGCCCGTCCGCCGATCCACCCGGACCGACGTCGCGTGCACGACGGCCGTCGTGGCACAGGCGTCGCCCGGCGTCGTCTCCAGATCGATCGCCAGATGGCCGCGACGGGCCACCTTCGGGTCGAGCGTCCCGTCGACGACGAACCCGCGGGACGTCGGTCGCACGGTGCGGAGCACGTTCTGGCGGACGACGGTCTCGGCCTCGGACCGGCGCCCGTCGGCGAGCCGCGCGACGACCTTCCTGGTCCCCGACGAGGCCTTGGGCTCGGCGACCCGGGCGGAGAACCGCCCGTGCGCATCGACCGTGGTGCGCCCGAGGACGAAGCCCTCGGCCGACAGGAGGTCGACGCGGGCGCCCGCGTCGGCGTCGGCCGTGCCGGAGATCGCGAGGGTGCGACCGATGGCGCTCGCTCCGACGACCGCGACGTCGCCGTCCTCGCAGCTCGCCGCGTCATCCTCGGGATCCGGGTCGGCCGGGTCCTCGTCGGATGGTGCCGGCACCGGTGTCGCGGTCGGCGGCACGGTCGTGACCGGCGGCAGGCCGGTGAGCGGCGACGTTCCCATGTCGCCGGGTGAACTCGGGAGCGGGCTCGTGCGTTGGTCGACCGACAGGGTCGGGTCGTCGAGGGAGACGACGGCGTCGCCCGACCGCGATCCGATCGGGAACCGGACCACGATCTCGAGGCGCTCCACGGACCCCGGGACGAGCGTGCCGGCCGGCAGCGGAACGGCGCCGGAAGAGGCCCAACCCTGGTCCGGGGTAGGAACGGGGTTTGAATCGACCACCGTCCGGACCGTTCCGGTGCCCGAATCGAGCAGGTGGACGGTGTACGTCGGGACGGCGCCCGCGGACGGCGTCCAAGTGTAGTCCGACGCCATCGAGAGCGAGAACGAGGCGGCGGTCGAGGCCGCCGGGACGGCGAAGACGGGCGATCGCCACGTCACCGTCGCCTGGCCGGCGTGACCGGCGGTCCCGCTGAGCGCGTTGCGGAGCACGCCGCCGGTGGACGAGGCGCCGTTCCACGCGCCGACGGCCACCGGACACGAGCCCGTGCCGCAGCCGGTCGCCGTGACCTGGGCGGTCTCGGTCCAGCCGGCGGGGCCGGCGTCGAGGGTGTGCGCCGCGTCGGCGGGCAAAAGCACCGTATT
The DNA here is from genome assembly GCA_031119595.1 of Patulibacter sp. Lineage (GTDB taxonomy): Bacteria > Actinomycetota > Thermoleophilia > Solirubrobacterales > Solirubrobacteraceae > JAGIBJ01. The sequence goes on from JAVHXX010000046.1 coordinate 12,504, forward strand.
TCCGGTGGATTGGGCGGAGGCGAGTTGCCTCAGGGGCACGGCCACGAGCGTCGCCGAGAGGGCAAGGGCGGTTCCGCACACGAAGGAACGCGTCGGCTGCAGCAGCCGGTTCTTCCTCGTACGCACGCAGTTGCGTGCAGCCATCCATGGCATGTGCGTCTGCTCCTTGCAGTTGCCGAGAGGCTCCGTGCCCCTCGCTGACGCAGCCGATTCCGTTCGGCCACACACCACTGATCGGCGACTGGTGTCACCTCTTGAAAGCCGTGGCTGCGGGCCTGGCCATCTGTCCGATGGCGTCCTGCAAACGTTCCTGCATCTGGACTGCAATGTCGATCACAGACGGCAAGCACCGTTGTTGTTGTCCGTGGGGCCCTCCGCTACCATTCGATTTCCTTCGACCTGCTACCGGTCCTCTCTGCATGCTTCACCGCCGTCCACTCACGCTGGCTATCGCCATCCTTCTCGCCTCCTCGCCCGTCGCCCACGCCGCTTCGGCCACGCAGGACGCGTACAACGACGACAGTGACGTGCAGGTCCAGAAGGACACGGACACCTCGCCGACCAAGACCAAGGCGACCGCCGAGGCCACGCCGTCCGCGACCACCGCGTCGAGCCTTCCGTTCACCGGTCTCGAGGCCGGCCTGATCGGCGCCGCGGGCCTCGGCCTCGCCGGCACCGGCCTCTTCCTCCGCCGCGCCGCGCGCGAGCAGGGCTAGCGCCACCACGTCACCCCGCGGCTCCGGCCGCACCGCAGAGTTTCCCCGAGGGCCGCGTCAGCGGCCCTCGGTCGTTCCGGGGTCGGTCGCCGTGCTCGCCTCGTAGCCCCGGCAGGCGACGACCGGCAGGCGCGGATACTTGAGGTAGCCCGGCTCACGCCGGAGACCGCGTTCGCACATCCAGAACACCGACCCGCGGCCGCTGCGCACCACGCGCACGTGCGCGCAGCCCGCGCAGAGGCCCGGCTGCGGGGCCGGCGGAGGCGTCGTTCCGGTCACTCCGCCCATCATCGCGGACCGCCCTAGCATGAGCCGGGTGCGCACCTTCAACCGTCTGCTCGGCTTCCTCTCGCCGTACAAGATGGGTGCGTTCCTCTCCGTGCTCTTCGCGCTGCTCGCGATGCTCGGCACCGTGGCGATCCCGGCGATCAGCGGCCGCGCGATCGACGCGGCGCGTGCTGGCGACCACGGCGAGCTGACGACGTGGGTCTGGGCCCTCGGTGCTGCGGGCGCCGCCCGGTGGATCCTGACCGTGCTGCGCCGGGAGATCGCCGGCCGCGTGTCGCTCGGCGTCGAGCGGGACCTGCGGCAGCTGTTCACCGAGCACCTGCAGTCCCTCGAGATCGCCTTCTTCGAGGGCAACCGCACCGGGCAGATGATGTCGCGAGCCACCGTCGACCTCGCCGCCGTCCGGTTCTTCCTCGGTTACGGCCTCATCTTCATGGTGCAGAGCGCGCTGACGATCGTCCTGAGCGCGATCGCGATGATCTGGATCAACCCGGTCCTCGCCCTGGAGGCGCTCGTCCCCGTGCCGTTCGTGGTGCTCATCGCCCGGCACTACGGCATCGTCGCCCGGCCGTCGTTGCAGGAGGTCCAGCAACGGATCGGCGAACTCACGTCGGAGGCCGAGGAGAGCCTCAGCGGTGTGCGCGTCATCCGGGCGTTCGCCCGCGAGGACCGCCAGCGCGCGCGGTTCCGCCGTGCCACCGAACGCGTCTTCACGCAGTCCATGCGCGCGACGAAGCTCCAGGCCACGTACAACCCACTCATCGGACTCCTCCCCCAGGCCGGGCTCGCGCTCGTCCTGCTCTTCGGCGGCCGCGCGGTCATCCACCACCAGCTCACGCTCGGCGAGTTCACGGCCTTCTACGTCTA
>JAVHXX010000627.1 GCA_031119595.1 Patulibacter sp.
TGCGTGAGCGGGACGCCGCCCCGATTGGTGGGTGTCTTCTCGAGGCATGGGACGTTCGTGGTCTCCGAGATGACTGGTCTTCGGAGCGGCGCCTCCCGCCTCCCGGGGACACACGCAATCCACGTCTCGTGCCCGCACGGCTGAGGGACGGGGGCGCCTGCCGGCACGACTGCGGGACGGGGCCGCGTGCCGACACGGCTGGCGGATGGGGCCGCGTGCTGGCACGACTTCGGCGTGGACCGGGTGCCGGGATGGGCCGTTGCCGAAAGGCACGCAAAAACAGGTCGTTTTTGACGACCGCCTGTCATACCCATGATGGACCCCGGGGAGACCGTCCCCCAAACGACCCCAAAACAGGTCGCGTTCGACGACGGCCTCCCGCGCCGCGCCCCGCGGCACTCGCGCCCCGTGGGCTCGCCACCCCGGCCCGGGCCCGGCTCCGCCGCCCGTATGCCTTCGGAGACACGAACCCCGCCCCGCAAGACCCCGAGCGCCCGAACGGAACACCACCCACGGCCGTTCCCTACAGGTCACCAGCGGCCGCACGAAACACCATCCACCTGCTGTCCCTCCAGGTCCACCGCCTGAACGCCCCCACCCCGCCGACCGGCCCGCCCGTGAAGATCCGTCTCATGCGACGGATCGGACTGCTCGGCGGGATGAGTTGGGAATCGTCCGCGACCTACTACCGGCTGCTAAACGAGGAGACGCGGTCGCGGCTCGGCGGGCTGCACTCGGCGGACTGCGTGCTGCGGTCGGTCGACTTCGCCGGGATCGAGGCGTTGCAGCGCGCCGGGGCCTGGGACGACCTCGGTGACCTCTTGGCCGCGGAGGCGCGCGGGCTCGAGGCCGGCGGCGCCGAGCTGCTCGTCCTCTGCACGAACACGATGCACAAGGTCGCGGCGCAGCTCGAAGCCGCGACGTCGATCACGCTCGTCCACATCGCCGACGCCACGGCGGAGGCGGTCCGTGCCGCGGGGCTCACCCGCGTCGGTCTGCTCGCCACGGCGTACACGATGGAGCAGGCCTTCTACGTCGACCGACTCCGCGACCGCCACGGCCTCGACGTGCTCGTGCCCGGCGCGCCCGACCGGGCCGAGGTGCACCGCATCATCTACGACGAACTGTGCGTCGGAGTCATCGACGACGCCTCACGCGACAGCTACCGCGCGGTGATGGCCCGGCTCGTCGACCGCGGCGCCGAGGCGATCCTGCTCGGCTGCACCGAGATCGGTCTGCTCGTCGGCGACGGCGACGCCACGGTGCCACTGTTCGACACCACGGAGATCCACGCGCGCCGCGCCGTCGACCTCGCACTCGAGCCCTGAACCGGCCGCAGCGGCCCGTCGATCAAGCACGCCGGCCGGGGAGCGGCCGAAGATCGACCCCGCCCGGAGGGGCTAGTTCATGTTCACGTACCCGATGGCCTCACGCGGGCCATGGGTGCGGCGAATGACCTGATCGGAGCTGTTGCCCTCGATCGTGTGGATGGTGCCGTTCGGGTCGACCGACTCGACGAGCCCGATGTGCTCGTTGAAGATGACCATGTCGCCGGCTTTCGGCGTCGCGGTCGTGGCGGTGTTGTCGATCGCCTTGCCGGTGCGCTTCGCCCACGCGTAGAGCGCGTCGACGCTGCCGAAGCCCTGGCCCTGCTCGCCGAGCGGCGCGCCGGCCTGCTTCGCGAGCCACGACTGGAAGTACGCGCACCAGGGACCCACGCCGGAGCCGGCGGTCGCGGTGCGGTACTCCTTGATCCGCGGGCCGTCGTTGGAGCCCATCGGCTCCTCGTGGACGCCGATCTCCTTCTGCGCCAGGGCGACCATGCGCTGGCCGGCGGTGCCGCCGGTGGGCGCCACGCCGTTCACGCCGGACGCCATCTGGGAGGAGAGCACGGAACTGAAGTCGGACGAGCCCGTCGTCGCACCGGTCGTGGTGCCGGTGCCGCTCAGCGAGGTGGTCGTCGGCTGGGTGACGACCGGATTCAGCGCCTGCTGGAGCTCGCTCACGCGCGAGAGAACCGCTTCGATGCTCATCAGTCCCAGATATCGGCACGATGAGCAGGTCCCTCCAGTGGACCTGGCCGAGGTGGCGCCTGCGCCACCCATGAGGTTTCCGGTGTGCCGGGCCCGCCTCATCCGCGGACGCCGGCACCGGAAACGACTCGGGGCCCCCGAAAGGGCCCCGATACGAAACCTGTCCCGCCGCCGGTCCCGAGACCGGCGACGGAAGCAACAGGTGAGAAGGTCCTACTGGAGGAGCTTCAGGACACCCTGGCCACTCTGGTTCGCCTGAGCGAGCATCGAGGTACCGGCCTGGGCGAGAACCTGGTTCTTGGTCAGCTTCACCATCTCCGAAGCCATGTCCACGTCGCGGATACGGCTTTCCGCGGTCACGAGGTTCTCGTGGTACGCGGTGGTCGCCTGAGCGGCGAACTGGAGACGGTTCTGCGTGGCGCCGAAGACCGCACGCTGATCGGACACGGCGTTGATAGCCGCATCGATCTCCGAGAGGTCGGTGCCGGACGAACCCAGCGACGCGAACAGCGTGCCGACCGTGGCGGCAAGGCTGATCGACGTGACCGTGATGGTCTCGCCGTCGTTCGCGCCGACCTGGAAGG
>JAVHXX010000047.1 GCA_031119595.1 Patulibacter sp.
CAATAGGACGTTGCAAATAGCCGCGGTGCAGTCCCGTGCTCACCCATCTCCACGCGGACCACTGGTTCGGGCTGCCGGGCATGTTGAAGTCGTTCGACCTGCGCGACCGCGAGAAGCCGCTCGAGATCTTCGGCCCTCCCGGCACCCGCGCGATCCTCAAGCAGGTCGAGCCCGTTTACGGCCGGCTCGGATACCGGCTCGACATCGAGGAGCTCGACGCCGACGAGTCGCTGCGCTTCGACGGGTACCGCGTGCAGACGTTCGCCACCCGCCACCGCGGGCCGTCCATCGGCTACGTGTTCCTCGAGGACGACCGCCCCGGTCGCTTCGACGCCGGCCGTGCCGTCGAGCTCGGCATCGAGCCGGGCCCCGAGTTCGGACAGTTGCAGCGCGGCGAGACCGTGCGCGGCGTCGAGCCGTCGCAGGTGATGGGGGAGACGCGCCGCGGCCGCCGGGTCGTGTTCACCGGAGACACCCGCCCGAGCGACAGCACCGTGGTCGCGGCCACCGGCGCCGACCTGCTCATCCACGAGGGCACGTTCGTCACCGAGGACAAGGCTCGCGCCGCCGAGACCGCCCACTCGACGGGAGCGCAGGCGGCCCAGGTCGCCGCCGACGCCGGCGTGAAGCTCCTCGCCCTCACGCACGTGGCGGCGCGCGTGCACGTGTCGCAGCTCGAACAGGAGGCGCGCGAGGTCTTCGACAACACCATCGTCGTCCGCGACTTCGACGAGATCGAGCTGCCCCTGCCGGACCGCGGCGACCCGGTCCATCACCGCTGGAGCGACCGCCGCCGCGAGCAGCACGAGGCGGCGCAGGCGGCCGCCGCCGGCGCGCCGCAAGCCACCGCCGAACGGGAAAACGCGCCTGAGCAGGCGGACCCCGAACCGGCTGCCGAGCGCACCCCCGCGACCCGCTGAGTCGCCGCCTCGGCTGGTAAGGTCGCAGGCGTCCTTTAACCCGGTCCCGTGAGGCCAGGAAGGTGCCCGAGATCAGCCAGAAGATCGTCCTCGACGGCGACGCCGTCAGTCGCGCGCTCACGCGCATCGCCCACGAGATCGCCGAACGCGACGCTCGCCACGGGCCGATCGTGATCGTCGGGATCCACCGCCGCGGTGTCCACCTCGCGCGCCGCCTCGCGCCGCAGGTCAGCGAACTCGTCGGCGAGCCGGTCGCCCTCGGCACCCTCGACATCGCCTTCTACCGCGACGACTATGGCTCACGTCCCTCGAGCCCGGTCGTCAACGACACCGAGGTCGACGCCGACCTCACCGACAAGACCGTCGTCCTCGTCGACGACGTCCTGTACACGGGCCGCACCACGCGCGCCGCGATCGACGCCCTCTTCGACCTCGGCCGCCCGGGCCGCGTGCGCCTCGCCGTCCTCGTCGACCGCGGCCACCGCGAGTTGCCGCTGCGTCCCGACTTCGTCGGCAAGAACCTCCCGACTTCGAGCAGCGAGCGTGTCCACGTGCGCGTGACGGAGCTCGACGGCAAGGACGAGGTCACCGTCGAGCCGACCCTGGAGGCCACCGCATGAAGCACCTCATCTCGATCGACGAACTGGGCCGCGACGACGTCGAGCTGCTGCTCGAACGTGCCGCCTCGTTCTCCGAGGTCGCCAACCGCGAGATCAAGAAGGTGCCCGCGCTCCGCGGCCGCACCGTTCTCACGCTCTTCTACGAAGCCTCGACCCGCACCCGCAGCTCCTTCGAGCTCGCGGCGAAGCGCCTCTCCGCCGACATCGTCTCCTTCTCCGCCGGCGGCTCGTCGGTCGAGAAGGGCGAGTCCCTGAAGGACACCGTCCTCACGCTCGCGGCGCACTCGCCCGACGCGATCGTCGTCCGCGCGCCCTGGGCCGGTACCCCGCAGCTCGTGTCGCAATGGACCGACGCCGCGATCGTCAACGCCGGCGACGGGAAGCGCGAGCACCCGACCCAGGCGCTGCTCGACCTCTTCACGATGCGCCAGCAGCTCGGCGCCGACCTCGAGGGCCGGTCGGTCTGGATCGTCGGCGACGTCGCCCACTCACGGGTGGCCCGGTCGCTCATCCGCATCCTCGTCCTCACCGGCGTGCACGTCACCGTCTGCGGCCCGCCGACGCTCATCCCGAAGGACATCGCGGCGCTCGGTTGCGACGTCACCTTCGACATGTCGGGCATCCACGACGCGGACGTCGTCTACACGCTCCGCCTCCAGCACGAGCGCATGACGGCCGCCGGTCTGCTGCCGAGCCTCGGCGAGTACGCCGCCCAGTACCAGGTCAACTCCGCCCGGCTGTCGCCCAACCAGGGCGTCATGCACCCGGGCCCGGTCAACCGCGGCGTCGAGATGTCCGGCGAGGTCGTCGACTCCCCGCAGGCCGTCATCACGATGCAGGTCAAGGCCGGCGTCGTCGTCCGCATGGCGGTGCTCTACGAGCTCCTCGCGGGTGCCCGCTCAGACGTCGCCGCCAAGGAACGGATCCACGCATGATCGTCCGCGCAAGCCTGCCCACCACCGACGTCCTCGTCCGCGGCGTCCATGCGGTCGACGTCCGCGCCGGCCTCGACGGCCCCGCCGACGTGCTCGTCCGTGACGGCCGGATCGAGGCGATCGTCCCGGCCGGCGGCCATGACAGCATCGACACGGCCGGCCTGACCGTGATCGACGGCAGCGGCCTGCACTGCTTCCCGGGCTTCTTCGACCCGCACGTGCATCTCCGCACGCCCGGCCAGGGCTACAAGGAGACGCTCGCGACCGGCACCGCCTCGGGCGCGGCCGGTGGCTTCACCGCGCTCGTCGCCATGCCGAACACGAACCCGGTCGTCGACTCGCCGTCGGTCTTCGGCGCGCTCCTCGAGACCGCCCGCCAGGAGGCGGTGATCGGCGTCGGCTTCACGGCCTGCATCACGAAGGGCATGAAGGGAGCGGAACTCACCGAGATGGCCGCGCTCAAGGGTCTCGGCGCCGTCGCCTTCACCGACGACGGCCTGCCGGTGAACGACGCCCACATCTTCCGGATGGCCTGCCGCTACCAGCAGCTCGTCGGGAGCGTCCTCATGCTCCACGAGGAGGAGTCCTCGCTCTCCGGCGGTGGCTCGATGAACGAGGGTGCGGTGAGCGCCGCCCTCGGCGTGAGCGGCCAGCCGAACATCGCCGAGTCGACCCTCATCGCCCGCGATGCGGCGATCGCCCTCTACGAGGACGCGCGCATCCACGTCCAGCACATCTCCGCGAGCGAGTCGCTCGATGCGGTCCGCACGGCCCGCGAGCGCGGCACGAAGATCACGTGCGAGGCGAGCCCGCACCACCTCCTCCTCACCGACGAGGCGTGTCGCACCCTGAACACGAACTGCAAGATGAACCCGCCGCTGCGCACCGAGACCGATCGGCAGGCGCTGATCGCCGCGGTCCTCGACGGCACCATCGACTGCATCGCCACGGACCATGCCCCGCACTCGCGCGACGAGAAGGCGCTCCCGTTCGAGGAGGCGCCGTTCGGGTCGACCGGCCTGGAGACGTCGTTCGCGGCGACCTACACCGAGCTCGTGCTGAACCACGGCCTCGAGCTCAGCCGGCTCGTCGAACTGCTCGGCTCGGGTGCGTACCTCGTCGACCTCGAGCCGCCCAAGCTCGTCGCCGGCGAACCCGCCGATCTCTGCCTCGTCGATCTCAACCGGCGCTGGATCGTCGGTGAGCACGGCTACGTGAGCAAGTCCGCCAACTCCCCGTTCGAGGGGATGGAGCTGCAGGGCAAGGTCGTCCTGACGCTCTCCCACGGTGCCGTCGCCCATCGCGACCCCGTCTTCGACTCCACCTTCGACCCCGCACAGGCCCGATGACCCCAGACGCGTACCTCCTCCTCGAGGACGGCACCCGGTTCGACGGCCGCGCCGTCGGCGCGCCCGGCTTCACCACCGGCGAGGTGGTGTTCACCACCGGCATGTCCGGCTACCAGGAGTCCGTCACGGACCCCTCGTTCGCCGGCCAGCTCCTCACCTTCACCTACCCGCACATCGGGAACTACGGCGTGAGCCAGCAGGCCATGGAGTCCGACCGGATCTGGGCCCGCGGCGTGATCATGCGCGCGGCGACCAACTCGGAGGACGCCCCGACCGCCGAGGGCGGCTGGCTCGACTGGCTCCGCGACTGCGGCATCGTCGCGATCGACGAGCTCGACACCCGCTCGCTCGTGAAACACCTCCGCGACAAGGGTTCCCAGCGCGGCGGCATCTTCCCGGTCACGATCCGCGAGTCGGAGGCGCGTGCGATCGTGCTCAACGAGCCGACGATGGCCGGCCAGGACCTCGTGAAGGAGGTCAGCCCGACCGAGATGACCGAGCACGGCACCGGTGACGGTCCGCTCATCGCGGCGCTCGACACGGGCATCAAGGGCTCGATCGTGCGCAACTTCGTCGAGCGCGGCGCGCGCCTGCGGCTCTACCCGGCCCGCACCGACGCCCAGCTCCTCCTCGACTCCGGCGCCGACGCGATCTTCCTCGCGAACGGCCCCGGCGACCCGGCGGCCCTCGACGACATCGTCGAGACCCTCAAGACGGTGATCGGGAAGAAGCCCACCTTCGGGATCTGCCTCGGCCACCAGCTCATGAGCCGCGCCGTCGGCCTCGACACCTTCAAGCTGCCGTTCGGGCATCGCGGCGGCAACCACCCCGTGAAGGACCTCGCCACCGGCCGCGTCGAGATCACGAGCCAGAACCACGGCTTCGCGGTCGTCGGCCCGGGCGGGAAGAAGTTCCTCGACACGAACGAGCCCGTCCGCTGGGAGACCGACTTCGGCACCGCCGAGCTGTCCCACCTGAACCTCTACGACCGCACCGTCGAGGGGCTCACCCTGCTCGACGTGCCGGGCGGCACGGTGCAGTACCACCCCGAGGCGGGCCCCGGCCCGAACGACGCCCTCTACCTCTTCGACCGTTTCCTGGAGCAGATCAATGCCGCGTCGTGACGACCTCAAGCGGATCATGATCCTGGGCTCCGGCCCGATCGTGATCGGGCAGGCCGCCGAGTTCGACTACTCCGGCGCCCAGGCCTGCAAGATCCTGCGTGAGGAGGGCTACGAGGTCGTCCTCGTGAACTCCAACCCGGCGACGATCATGACCGACCCGGAGTTCGCCGACGCGACCTACGTGGAGCCGCTCACGCCGCCGGTCGTGGCCCAGATCATCGAGAAGGAACGCCCCGACGCGCTCCTCCCGACGCTCGGCGGCCAGACCGCCCTCAACCTCGCGAAGGCCCTCCAGGAGGACGGGACCCTCGAGAAGTTCGGCGTCGAGCTCATCGGCGCGAACTACGACGCGATCCACCGCGCCGAGGACCGTGACGCCTTCAAGCAGACGATGGACAAGGCCGGGCTCCAGATGCCGGCCTCGGTCCTCATCCACGATCCGACCGACGCCCAGTGGGGCCTCTCGCACGGCACGCTCGAGCAGCAGCTCGACGACGCCCGCGCGGTCTGCGGCCTGCCGGCGATCATCCGCCCGGCGTTCACGCTCGGCGGCCGCGGCGGCGGCATCGCCTACACCGACGAGGAGTTCGTCCGGATCGTCAACCAGGGTCTCGACGCCTCGCCGATCGGGCAGGTCCTCGTCGACCAGTCGGTGATCGGATGGGGCGAGTTCGAGCTCGAGGTCATGCGCGACCGCGCCGACAACGTCGTGATCGTCTGCTCGATCGAGAACATCGACCCGATGGGCGTCCACACCGGTGACTCCGTCACGGTCGCGCCGCAGCAGACCCTCACCGACCGGCTCTACCAGAAGCTCCGCGACCAGGCGATCGCCGTGATCCGCGCGGTCGGCGTCGAAACCGGCGGCTCGAACGTGCAGTTCGCGGTCAACCCGGAGACCGAGGACATCCTCGTCATCGAGATGAACCCGCGCGTGTCGCGCTCCTCGGCGCTCGCGTCGAAGGCGACCGGCTTCCCGATCGCGAAGATCGCCGCGCGCCTGGCCGTCGGCTACCTCCTCGAGGAGATCGACAACGACATCACCGGCGCCACGCCGGCCGCCTTCGAGCCGACCATCGACTACGTCGTCGTGAAGTGGCCGCGGTTCGCGTTCGAAAAGTTCCAGGGAGCCGACCCGACCCTCACCACCCACATGAAGTCCGTGGGCGAGGCGATGGCGATGGGCCGCAGCTTCAAGCAGGCGTTCGCGAAGGCGATGCGCTCGCGCGAGCTCGACGCCGCCCCGAAGATCGACGGCACGGTCGAGGAGCTCCTCGAGCTCCTGAAGACCCCGAACGCCGAGCGCTACGACGTCCTCTTCGAGGCCGTCCGCAAGGGTGCGACGGTCGACCAGCTCCACGAGGTCACGAAGATCGACCTCTGGTACCTGCGTGAGCTCCACGCGCTGGCGCTGCACCCGGAGGAGGCGTTCGCCGGCAACCGCGTGTACCGCTCGGTCGACACCTGCGCCGCCGAGTTCCCGGCTCGCACGCCGTACTTCTACTCCGCGTGGGAGCACGGCAGCTCCACCCACGAGGTCGAGCGCGGCGACAACGCCTCGGTGATGATCCTCGGCTCCGGCCCGAACCGCATCGGCCAGGGCATCGAGTTCGACTACTGCTGCGTGCATGCCGCCTGGACGGTCAAGGGCAGCGGCCGCGACGCGGTCATGGTCAACTGCAACCCGGAGACGGTCTCCACCGACTACGACACCTCGACGCGCCTCTACTTCGAGCCGCTCACCCTCGAGGACGTCCTCGCGATCGTCGAGATCGAGCAGCCGGAAGGCGTGATCGTCCAGTTCGGCGGCCAGACGCCGCTGAAGCTCGCGGCCGGCCTGCAGGAGGCCGGCGTGCCGATCCTCGGCACGAGCGTCGACTCGATCGACCTCGCCGAGGACCGCGGCCGGTTCGGGGCGCTCCTCGACCGCCTCGGGCTGATGGCGCCGCCGTACGCGACCGCCGACTCCGGCGACCACGCCCTCGACGTCGCGAGCGAGGTCGGCTTCCCGCTCCTCGCGCGCCCGTCCTACGTGCTCGGTGGCCGCGCGATGGAGATCGTCTACTCGCAGGAGGGCCTCCAGGACTACCTCGAGCGCACCGGCGGGCTCGGCGAGCGGCAGATCTTCCTCGATCGCTTCCTCGAGCAGGCGATCGAGGTCGACGTCGACGCCCTCTGCGACGGCGACGACGTCTGGATCGGCGGCATCATGCAGCACGTCGAGCAGGCCGGCATCCACTCGGGCGACTCCGCCTGCGTGCTCCCGCCGCACACGCTCTCGACCGCGATCGTCGCCGAGATCAGCCGCCAGGCCGAGCTCATGGCGCTCGAGCTCGGCGTCCGTGGCCTCGTGAACTTCCAGTTCGCCGTGGCCGGCGACCAGGTCTACGTGATCGAGGCCAACCCCCGCGCCTCCCGCACGGTGCCGTTCGTGTCGAAGGCGATCGGGCAGCCGCTCGCCGGCCTCGCGGTCCGGATCATGCTCGGCGAGAAGATCGCCCAGCTCGGCCTCCCGGAGGACCCGATGGGCCATGGCTACGTGGCCGTGAAAGAGGCGGTGCTTCCCTTCGACCGCTTCCACGGCGCCGACGCGGTCCTCGGGCCGGAGATGCGCTCCACCGGCGAGGTCATGGGCGTCGCCCGCGACGTCGCCACGGCGTTCGCGAAGGCCCAGGCCGGTGCGGGCTCGGCCCTCCCGGACACGGGCACCGCGTTCATCACCGTCACCGATGTCGACAAGCCTGCCGCGGTGCGGCTCGGCCAGAAGCTCACCGGGCTCGGGTTCTCGATCGTCGCGACGTCCGGCACCGCCGCGGCGCTCCGCGACGGCGGCGTCGAGGTCGCGACCGAGCTCAAGAAGGTGGGGGAGGGTTCGCCCAACGTCGTCGACATGATCGAGAGCGGCGACGTCGACCTCGTGGTCAACACCCCGACCGGCTCCGGCGCCCACACCGATGGCTGGCAGATCCGCCGTGCCGCGATCGCGAACCGCGTCCCGTGCATCACGACCGCGTCGGGTGCGGAGGCCGCGGCCGAGGCGATCGAGCGTTCCCGTGAGGGCAACGCGCCGGTGATCAGCCTGCAGGAACTCCACGCCGCGGCCGCCGCACGATGAGCGGCGGCGCCGCGCGGGACCGGGGCGCGGCGTGAGCCTGTACGACGCCCTCTCGAAGCCGCTCTTCCGGTTCGTCGACCCCGAGCGTGCGCACCGGGCCGCGGTGCTCGCCCTCAAGGCGGGCGTCGTGCCGGTGCGGCCGGTGCGTGACGACCGCCTGAAGGTGTCGCTCCTGGGCCTCGACTTCCCGAACCCGCTCGGCATGGCCGCGGGCTTCGACAAGAACGCCGAGGTCCCGGACGCGCTCCTGCGGATCGGGTTCGGATTCGCCGAGATCGGCACCGTCACCCCGAAGGCGCAGCCCGGCAACCCGGCACCGCGCATGTTCCGCCTCACCGACGACCGCGCGGTGATCAACCGGCTCGGGTTCAACAACGCCGGCCACCACGCCGCGCTGCGGCAGCTGTCCGCCCGGGCCGGCCTGCCCGGCATCGTCGGCGTGAACGTCGGCGCGAACAAGGATGCCTCCGACCGGGTCGCCGACTACGTCGAGGGCATCCGCACGTTCGCGAGCGTCGCCTCGTACTTCACCATCAACGTCTCCTCCCCGAACACGCCCGGGCTCCGCGACCTCCAGGCGAAGGACGCCCTCGATGAGCTCCTCGGCCGCTGTCTCGACGCCCGCGACGCCGTCGCCGTGGCCCAGGGCACGCGCGTACCGGTCCTCCTGAAGCTCGCGCCGGACCTCACCGACGAGGGGCTCGAGGATGCCGTGGCCGTGGCGCTCGCGCGGGCCGTCGACGGTCTCGTCGTGTCGAACACGACCCTGGCGCGGAGCGGTCTCACGGATGGTCGGTCGACGGAGTCGGGTGGCCTCTCGGGCTCGCCGCTCTTCGCCCGGGCCACGACCATGCTCGCCCGGGCGCGGGAACACGCCGGGCCGGATCTGCCGATCGTCGGCGTGGGCGGGATCCTCACCGGGGACGACTGCTTCGAGAAGCTGCGAGCCGGCGCCGACCTGCTCCAGCTCTACACCGGGTTCGTGTACCGGGGACCCTCGACGGCGTCCTCGGTGCTCGCGGAGCTGCTCACCCGGATGGACCGGGAGGGCTTCCGGAACGTCGCCGAGGTGGTCGGGACCGGCACCTCGGAGTGGGCGGCCCGCCCGCTCGCGTGAGGTCGGGCGCGCCCATCGCGTCCTGGGACGAACGTTGCACCGCGCATGCGCGCCGGACGGCGTCTGGGTGCACGATCGGGTGCGGTGATTTCAAGTTCCGGCGGTCCGTAAACCGGTTCCCGAAACCCTCCTGCAATCTGTCAGGCAAACCGATTTGAATTTCGTCCTCGAGGGTGGCCCTCTAGCGTCGGCGATCGTGCAACGTTTGTTGTTCGACAATGAGAACGCCCGTGAAATGGGGCATTTTGGACGAAACGAGCGTCGGCTTCGCCACAGGTCCAGCCCGAGTCTGATACGGGAGCAGCGCCGCCCGTGAGGCTCAACTAAAGCTTGAGGCGACTTGCCTGTCCGGCCTGCTGGCGAGGTGTATATTCCGGAGCCGGATGGCACCCGCGACGACGAACTCCCCCCTGAAGCAAGCGACCCCTGAGCGGTCCCTCGCGCAACGGATGGAGGCGCTCCAGCGCGCCAACGAGATTCGGTCTCATCGCGCACAGCTCAAGCGCGACCTGAAGTCGGGTCGCACCTCGATCGTGCAGCTCCTCGACGCCCCGCCGGAGTACCTCCTCACGGCGAAGGTCTTCGACATGATCGTCGCCGTCCCGAAGTTCGGTCGCGTGAAGGCGAACCGCGTCCTGCAGCAGTGCAGGATCTCGCCGAGCAAGACGATCGGCGGCCTCACGGACCGTCAGCGCGTCGAGCTCGTCGACCTTCTTCGTCGCTAACCCCTCGATGGCCCGTGTGGTCGTCATCACCGGCCCCTCCGGGGTCGGCAAGGGCACGTTGATCCGCGCGCTCCGCGACCGGATCCCGGAGCTCGAGCTCTCCGTCTCCGCGACCACGCGCAACCCTCGTCCCGGCGAGGAGAACGGTCGCGACTACTGGTTCCTCTCGCGCGAGGACTTCGAGCGGCGCATCGCCGACGGCGGCTTCGTCGAGCACGCCGAGTACAGCGGCAACCGCTACGGCACCCTTCGGGAGGATCTCGACAAGCGCACGTCGGCAGGTCGGCCCGTACTCCTGGAGATCGAGGTCCAGGGTGCCCGCCAGGTCGCCAAGACCATGCCCGAGGCGCTGCGCATCTTCATCGCGCCGCCCTCCGCCGACACGCTTCGCACGCGTCTGGTCGGGCGCGGCACCGACGCCAAGGAACAGATCGACCGTCGCCTGGCGGTCGCCGAGGACGAACTCGCGGCCCAGCCCGAGTTCCCGGTCGTCGTCGTGAACGACCGCCTCGAGGAGGCGATCGACGAGCTCACGCGCGTCGTGGCCACCGGCATCGACGAAGCCCGGCCCTGAGGCCGCAGACCCGCCGGCCGCACCCGCGGCCAGGGGATCGGCGCCGTCCGCTACGCTTTGCGGGTGATCTCTCCTCGCGTCGACCGACTCCTTGACCACGCCGACTCCAACTACGCGTCGGTGATCGTGGCCGCCAAGCGCGCCCGTCAGATCAACGCGTACTACCACTCGCTCGGCGAGGGTGCGTTCGACGAGTTCGCGCCGCCGATGGTCGAGACGGTCAGCAAGAACTACCTCACGATCGCCCTCGAAGAGGTCGCGGCCGGCAAGATCGACTACCACTACCGGTAGTCGTCGCGGGGCCGCCACGGCGGTCCCACCTTCCGTCTGCATCCACCGGTGCAGGCGTTCACCACTCGTTCCAGGAGTCTTGGCGCATGGCACGGATCCTGCTCGGCGTCTCGGGAAGCATCGCCGCCTACAAGGCGCTCGAACTCGTGCGCCTGCTCACGGCCGGTGGCCACGGCGTGCGCGTCGTCCTCACCGAGAGCGGTAAGCGGTTCGTCGGCGCCGACAGCTTCGCGGCGCTCACCGGCGCGCCGGTGCTCAGCGGCGTCTTCGACGAGGACCCGTGGTCGGGGGCCTACCCGGGCGAGTCCGTGGAGGCGCACCGCCCGATCGGTCACCTCGCCCTCGCCGAGCGAGCCGACCTGTTCGTGATCGCCCCGGCCTCGGCCAACGTGATCGCCCGCCTCGCCGCCGGCTTCGCCGACGACCTCCTCACCACGGCGGCGCTCGTCGCGTCGAAGCTCCTCGTCGCGCCGGCGATGAACGGGCGCATGTGGGAGCACCCGGCCACCCAGGCGAACGTCGCCACGCTGCGCAGCCGCGGCGTGCACATCGCCGATCCGGGGACCGGGCGTCTCGCCTCGAAGGGCGAAGCGGGCACCGGCCGGCTGGCGGAGCCGGAAGATCTCGTCGTCCGGATCGAGGCCGAACTCGCCACGACCGCCCAGCAGCGGCAGGACCTCGCCGGTCGCCGCGTGCTCATCTCCGCCGGCGGCACCAGGGAGCCGCTCGACGCGGTCCGCTTCCTCGGGAACCGCTCCTCCGGTCGGATGGGCTTCGCGCTCGCCGAGGCCGCCGCGGCCCGCGGTGCGTACGTCACCGTGGTCGCCGCGAACGTCGCCCTGCCGACCCCCGGCGGCGTGAGCCGCATCGACGTGGAGACCGCCGCGCAGCTCCAGGCCGCCTGCGCGGAGTCGTTCACCTACGCGGACGTCCTCATCGCCGCGGCGGCCGTCGCCGACTTCCGGCCGGCACAGGTCGCCGCCGGCAAGATGAAGAAGCAGGAGGGGGAGGAGACGCGGTCGATGGAGCTCGAGCGCACTCCGGACGTCCTCGCGGGCCTCGCCGCGTCCCGCAAGCCGGCGCAGGTCGTCGTCGGTTTCGCGGCCGAACACGGCTCCGGGGCCCTGGACTACGGCCGCGACAAGCTCGTGCGCAAGCGGCTCGACGCGATCGTCGTCAACGACGTGTCCGACAAGGCCATCGGCTTCGACTCCTCGGAGAACGAGGTCGTCGTGATCACTGCCGCGGGCGACACGCCCGTGCCGCGGGGCAGCAAGCGCGAGGTCGCCGACGCGATCCTCGACGTGGTCGGCCCGCTGCGGCGCGGCTGACCGGCGCGGCGACTAGGCCGACGTTTGGTCCACGCGGACCGATGCCGCGTGCGGCTCGGCGCCGAGCGGCATCCGCAGGCCGAGCGTCCGCAGCACACCGAGCTCGTCGGGGCGGGACCGGAACGATGCCTGGCGGCCGTCGACGGTCGCGGCGTACCAGGTCCCGTCGGTGCCCTTCGCCAGGGCGTAGCCCCATACCGGGTGTGGGGGACACGTCTCGATGTCCTGGAGGCCGAACGCCCATGGCCGCCCGGCCGCGAGCGTGTCGCCCGTGTCCTCGCGGATGACCGTCTCCGCCGTGAACAGCACGATGCTGACCGCCGAGGCGTCGCCGCCGCCGTTTGTCAACCGCAGCGCCCAGACCGGCGTGCCGTCGGCGTGGAGTGCCGAACCGGAAGCGGCCGCCGCGTACCGCTCCCAGCGCAGCTGCGGCGGCGTGACGACCTGCTGCCGGCGGCGCAGACGCGCCGCCACGAAGGCCCGTGCGCTGCCGGACGGGGCCGAGGTCGCCGGGTGATCGGTCGAGGAGTGCATGGGTCTGTTTTCGGCATGACGGCCGCCGCCGACAAGACGTCCGACCCGAAGTTGGGGCCTGGACCTGATGCAGGGTGCGCCAGGGCGGTCGACGGCCGCGGCGGGCCTCGGCTCAGCGTCCGGTCGCGACCTTCGCCCGCTCGCGCGCGAGGCCCGCGGCCTCGAGGAGCGCGCCGAGCATCGCGTCGACGAGCTCCGGCGTCGCGGCGATCACGGGCAACTCCGCCTCGACCCAGACCGCGCCGCCGTCGGCGTGGCTGAACCGGGCGAAGGCGCGTTTGCGATGGTCGTGGAGGAGGTCGTGCGGGTCGACCTGGCCGTGGCCGCAGACCTCGGCCTGCGCGCGGAGGAGGTCGCCGTCGACGACGATGCCGATGTCCAGGGGCCAGCCCGCGACGTCGCAGGAGATGCCGCGGTGGTCGTCGGCGAGCCGTCTTGCAGGGAGGTTTGCGTCTTCCAGGACGGCGTCGAGCACGACGATCGCCGCGTGCACGGTCGCTGGCGTGGTGCGTCCGGAAGCTCCCATGGTGCTACCATGACAGGCAGTCGAGGCGTCCCTGCGCAAGCGGGAACGCGCCGCAGGGCTGGCGGGCGAGAGCCCGCTTTTTTTATGGCCCGACCACCCACATGCTGACCATGACCGTTCAAGAAGAGATCGAGACGCTGCTCGCGTCGACCGAGCCGACCGTGGAAGTCCTCCGCGTCGACCCCGTCGGCAAGGACACGCTGCGGATCTTCATCGACGCGCCCGAGGGCGTGTCGCTCGACCTCTGCACGCGTGTCACGCATGCGCTGGCTCCCGTCCGGGAGTCGTATGCGGTCGAGGTCAGCTCACCGGGCCCGAAGCGGCCGCTCACGCGGCCCGCGCACTTCGAGCGGTTCGTCGGCCGGCACGCGAAGGTCACCCTTCTCGCGCCCAAGTCCGACCGCATCACCTGGCGTGGCGAGATCGTCGCGTCGGATGAGAAGTCCGTGACCCTCGGAACCGATCAGGGGATGCTCGAGATCGAGCACTCCGAAATCAAGCAAGCGAACCTGACGGGGGAGTAGCGGTGTCCCGCGAGATCCTTGATGCGATGAACGTCCTGGCCTCGGAGAAGGGCATCGACCCCGAGGTGCTCATGGAAGCCCTCGAGGACGCCCTCCTCTCGGCCTACCGGAAGCAGCCCGGCTCGGCGAAGTACGCCCGTGTCGAGCTCGACCGCGACAACGCGGACTTCCGCGTCTACGAGCTCCTCATCCCCGACGACCTCGAGCAGGACCTCCTGATCGAGCACGACGTCGAGGAGGGCTCGATCGACCCCGAGACCGGTGAGGTCGTGGTCCTTCCGGACCCCGAGCTCGACTGGGACAAGGTCGAGGAGCACCGCGACCGCATCGAGGAGCAGGACGTCACCCCGTCCGGCTTCGGCCGCATCGCCGCGATGACCGCCAAGCAGGTCATCCTGCACCGCGTCCGTGAGGCGGAGCGGGAGCTCGTCCTCGACGAGTTCCGCGACCGCGTCGGCGAGCTCATCACCGGCATCGTCCAGCAGAAGGACTCCCGCTACACGCTGGTCCAGCTGCGCGACCGCGTCGAGGCGCTGCTGCCCAAGGGCGAGCAGGTCTGGGGCGAGACGTACCAGCACAACCAGCGCATCAAGGCCGTCATCAAGGAGGTCTCGGCCTCCACGAAGG